>JBMOFX010000361.1:0-2308 GCA_049318665.1 Ilumatobacteraceae bacterium
CTGCTCGCCTACCTCATCGTCCGCGGCGGTGGCATGGCCAAGCGGGCGTCGGCTCAGCAGGCAGCCGCCAAGCAGGAGTTCGACAGCTACGTCCGCCAGACGGCCGGCGTGAGCCCGGCGACCGAGCTCGCGAACGCGAAGTCGCTGGTCGACTCGGGCGCCATCAGCGCTGCCGAGTACGAGCAGCTCAAGGCCAAGATCCTCAGCTGACCGGTTCAGGCGTCGTCAGCCTGGAGCATGTTCGGCTCCACGGCTGGCGCGACCTGAACGTCCATCTCGCGCAGCGCGAGTGCGATTCGTCGACGCAACTCGCGGCCGACCTTCCACTGCTGCGCAGGCAGCGTGCGCCCGACCACCCGCATGCGGATCACGTCGGTGCCGAGGTCGTCGACGCCGGCGACCTTCGGCGCCTCGAGGATCATCGGCGCCCATTGGTCCTCCGCCGCTAACGCGACGCCGATCACATCGAGTCGCTCCGAGACCGCATCGAGGTCGGCGTCGCGGGCGAGCGGCACGATCACGAGCACTCGTGCCCAGTCACGTGACGCATTGACGGTCTGGCGGAGCTCGCCGTTGGCGATCGTGACGAGGTCACCGTCGAACGTGCGGAGCTTCGTCACCCGCAACGTCATCTCCTCGACGTGACCCTCCACCCAGCCGACCGACAACATCGGGCCGACGCGGATCAGATCGCCCACGCCGAACTGTCGCTCCGACAGGATGAAGACGCCAGCGAGCACGTCGCCCACGATCTGCTGCGCCCCAAAGCCGAGGCCGACACCGACAGCCGACGCCAGCGGAACCAGCGCCGTGGCAGGCAGCCGCAGCTCGAGCAGCACCCAGATCAGGGCGATGAACACGATCGTGAAGTTGGCGGCCCAGCGAATCGCTCCGATCAGCGCTTGCTGAGCACCGACGACGTTCGCGTGCACCGTTGGGTCAGCCGGCAGATTCCGCACCCGCCGAAGCTGCCGGCGGGCGAGGAATCCGACCACCTTCGTGAGCGCGAACGCCCCAACGAGGATGCCGAGCACCACCAGTCCGGTGTGCAGGAACCAGTCGCCGAACGCGTTCATTCCACCAACCTCAGTCCCTCCGGCATCGTGCTCGGCTCGGCCGACGGCAACTCGACCACGAACTCGGTTCGGCGCGCCGGGAACACATGCTCACTCATCAACACCGGCACGCCATGGGTGTCCGTGGTGATGCGCACGCAGCGAAGCACCGGACTCGCCGACGGTACGCCCAACAGCTCTGCGTCAGCACCGTCCACCGAATCGGCGCCGATCGTCTGCGTGGCGCCGCGCAAATCCATGTCGAGCAGCTCGTAGAACGGCCGCTGCTCCACGTCGCGACGGCTGAGACCCTGCGCGAACTCTGCGGGACACCACACAGTGACCAGTGCGAACGGTTCGCCGTCGGCGAGGTTGAGCCGCTTCACGCGCAGCACGTGATCGGTGCGCAGCACGGCGGCGACGCGCTTCGGGGGCGACCGGAACTCGAACTCGATGACCCGCCGCTCGGGCTTGAGGCCGCGGCGCTCGAGCTGGCCCTCGATCGTGCGGAGCTCGTCGAGATCTTGGCGCAGGGGTTCGCCCGACACGTACCAGCCAAAGCCCTGCCGAGCATCGACGAGTCCTTCCTCGCGGAGGATCTCGAGGGCACGACGAATCGTGACGCGGCTCACTCCGAACTCGGCCGACAGGTCACTCTCGCTCGGGAGCACTTGCCCGACCCCCACGCCACCGACACGGCTGCGCAGTTCGTCGGCGATCTGCTGATAGCGGATGGTCCTCATGTGGTTGCGAACGGTACCGGACGGCTGAGATGGTTGCGGTCCCGCCAACTTGTATTATAGTTGTCTACATGACCGTCACCGCCGGAACTCCCATCGAACTCGTCCAGGGTGTGTACGCCACGCTCGCCGACCGCGTCACGCAAGGCCGCGAGCGCTTCGGGCGCCCGCTCACCCTCACCGAGAAGATCCTGCTCAACCACCTCGGTGACCCGACCGAACCGATCGAACGGGGTGGCACCTACAACGACTTCCACCCCGACCGCGTGGCCATGCAGGACGCCACCGCGCAGATGGCGCTGCTGCAGTTCATGACGGCCGGCCTGCCCACCACCGCAGTGCCCTCGACCGTGCACTGCGACCACCTCATCTCGGCGAAGGTCGGCGCACGCATCGACCTCGGTGTCGCGGTCGACACGAACAAAGAGGTGTACGACTTCCTCCGCTCGGTCAGCGCGAAGTACGGCATCGGCTTCTGGGGCCCCGGCAGCGGCATCATCCATCAGGTCGTGC
>JBMOFX010000362.1:0-2304 GCA_049318665.1 Ilumatobacteraceae bacterium
GAACTCGTCGCCGTAGAGCAGGTCGCGGAAGGTGGTGGTGCCGTTGATGATCTCGAACACACCAGGCCGATTGACGTGGCCGCTCACAGCGACCATGCGGGTGCCGGGGCTCGTGGCGGTGCCGATCGCCGTGTAGGCCTCGATGCCGTTGGTGAGGAGCCACGGCAGGTTGCTGAGCGTCTCGACGTTGTTGACGACCGTCGGCTGGCCGTAGAGACCGATGGCGGCCGGGAAGTACGGCGGCTTGAGGCGGGGTTCGCCACGCTTGCCTTCGAGGCTCTCGATCAGTGCCGTCTCCTCGCCGACGACGTACGCACCGGCGCCCCAGTGCAGCACGATGTCGACGCTGAAGTTGGTGCCGAGGATGTTGGTGCCCACATAGCCGGCGGCGTACGCCTCATTGAGGGCCGTGGCGACTCGCTCGTGCGCGAGCGGCATCTCGCCGCGGATGTAGAGGAAGCACTGCGACAACCCGGCGGCATAGCACGCGATCAGGCAGCCCTCGATCAGCTGGTGCGGATCGAGCTCCATCAGCAGGCGATCCTTGTAGGTGCCGGGCTCGCTCTCGTCGCCGTTGACGACGAGGTAGCGCGGGAACTTGCCGGCGGGGAGCAGTCCCCACTTGGTGCCCGCGGGGAAGCCGGCGCCGCCGCGACCCAGCACCGTTGCGCCCTTCACTTCATCGTGTACCGCGGTGGCAGTGAGGCCGAGCGCGCGCCGCAGGCCGTCGTAGCCGCCGGTCGCGTGGTAGCGATCGAGCGTGTACGAATCGGCGTAGCCGAATCGCGAGGTGACGACCTGGGGCCGGTCACCGTCGTCGATGAATCCGGCTGCCCACGGGTAGGTGCTCATGAGGCCATCCAGACAGGGGCAGCCGACGGATCGTCGGGTGAGACGGGGCCGACCGCTCGATCGGCGGGGATGCTCTGGCGAACCCGAGCGAGCGTGCCGTGCGGCGGGATGTCGGCGGCACGGCGACCGTTGCGAAGGTCGTCGACCAGTTGATCGAATGCCTCGGTCGTGACACGGTGGCAGTGCCGGTAGTTGACCTGCAGGTTCGGAGCCTCGGTGCACGCTGCCTGACACTCGGCGTGCTCGAGGGTGAACAGGCCGTCGGCCGTGGTGGCACCGGCACGGATGCCGAGCGTCTGTTCGGCGTGGTGCATCAACTCATCGGCGCCGAGGAGCTGACAGCTCATCGTGCCGCAGATGTTGATGAGGTACTGACCGACCGGCTCGAACTTGAACATCTCGTAGAACGTGGCCGTGCCGTACACCTCGGCGGACGTAGCGCCCACGAGCTCGGCGATCTGCCCCATCGCCTCGTCGGTGACGTAGCCGTTCTGCTGCTGCGAGAGGTGCAACAACGGGATCGTGGCCGACCGGGCACGCGGGTACCGCCCGATGATCTCTCGGGCGAGGATGAGGTTGTCGTCGGTGAGCCTGCTCATCGATCCACTTCTCCCAGGACGGGGTCGACGCTCGAGATGACAGCGACGGCGTCGGCGATGAGGCCGCCGCGCATCATGTGCGGCAGGCACTGGATGTTGACGAACGACGGTCCGCGAACATGCATGCGATACGGCTTCGAGCTGCCATCGCTCGCGATGTAGCAGCCGATCTCGCCACGAGCCGACTCGATCGCCACGTACACCTCGCCCTCGGGCACCTTGAAGCCCTCGGTGAAGATCTTGAAGTGGTGGATGAGCGCTTCCATCGACTCGTCGATGCGCGCTCGCGGCGGCGGGGTGACCTTCTTGTCTTGGATGCGGTAGTTGCCCGACGGCATCCGGTCGAGGATCTGGCGCACGATCTTCAACGACTCACGGATCTCGTTGAGACGGATCGCGTAGCGGTCGAATGCATCGCCATAGGAGCCGACGATCACGTCGAAGTCCATCTCGGCATAGCGCAGGTAGGGCTGGTCGCGTCGCAGGTCCCACGGCACGCCGGTGCTGCGAAGGATCGGGCCGGTGGCAGAGAGGGCGATCGCCTCTTGCGCGGTGATGACGCCGACGCCCTGCAACCGGTCGCGCCAGATCGGCTGACCGGTCATCAACACGTCGTACTCCTCGAGTCGCGGCTCGATGATGTCGAACAGGTGGAGCACCTGATCGCGCCAACCCTCGTGGAGGTCGGCGGCGACACCGCCGGGGCGGATGAAGTTGTGGTTCATCCGCAGGCCGGTGAGCTCTTGGAAGAAGCGCAGCACTTCCTCGCGCTCGCGCCAGCCGTAGATCATCATCGATACGGCGCCGAGGTCCATGCCGTTGGTGGCCATGAACAGCAGGTGGCTGCTGACGC
>JBMOFX010000363.1:0-2300 GCA_049318665.1 Ilumatobacteraceae bacterium
GACGGTGCTCCTGCAGCCACGAGCCGTTACGGGAGAGGTGCGGGAAGCCGGGCGCCTTGCGCCGACCGAGGGTGCTGGTGACGTGTCGTTCGCTGGTGGTCGCCCACCACGGACCGAGCCCGTCGCTGATCTCCGCATTCAACGCCGACACCACGGCGAAGCGATCGTTGGCGTTGTCGGCCTCGTCGTGGACATGGTCGACGAGGTGCTGCCACACCGCCTTCCATGGTGAGGTGCCGGTGAGGGCAGCGGCACGGGCGAGGCCGGCCGGGTAGCCGTAGGAGAAGTCGCAGCCGACCAGCACGCGATCGGTCTGCGACGAGAGCACACCGGCGATGAACTCGGACGCCGCCGCACGCGTCGACACGTTGTCGAGCGAGGTCGCGCCCGTCGCCACGTCGAGCACGCACACCCAGATCGAGTCGGCACCGAGTGCCGGGGACGAACGCGCGCTCCAATCCACCACGACGATCCGGTCGAAGAGCGGCACCGGCACATCCTGGCCGGATCGTCGATTGACGGCACAGTCGGCGCCGTGGAGATCAGTGGGGCATCGACGTCACCCGCGAATCTCGCCCACACCCGGCTCGAGTCACCCCGCACACCGGCGGTCACCGAGCCGACGGCTCCGGCACCCGCGGTGTTCGTCGAGCCGGCCGCCGCGCCGGCGAACGACGACGACGCCAAGTCGCGGTTCGTGCCTGCTGGGCTGACGTTCTCGCCGCAGGGGCTGTCGGCCGGCACCGAGCGCCGCTTCCTCGCCGACCTCTGAGGCGCTCAGCCCGCGTCAACCTGTCGAGGTGATGATCTGCCGAAGGTGCGGCCACGCCGCGGCGAACCCGCCGTGCAGCGGACGTTGATCCACCTCGTCGACCGGTACCCAGTCGACGTCGTCGGTCTCGAAGTTCATCGACGCCCCGAACGGCTCGTCCACTTCCACCACGACCGTTGTGTACTGCCAGTCGGTGGCGGGCGCGAACACGTACTCGCCGATGAGTCGATTGGGTTCGGGGATCCGGCCGACCTCTTCGGTTGCTTCCCGCAGCGCCGCCACGTGAGGCGTCTCGCCCTCGTCCATCGCGCCACCAGCGCAACTCCACGTGCCGCCCTCGTGTGCGAACGCGGACCGCATCTGCAGCATCACGAGCGGAACACCCTCGTCGCGCCTGAGCACGAACACCACGCCCGCAGCTCCGAACACTCCCCAACGAACGTGCCCGTCGGAGCACCGCATGAACCCGTCGCCCGACCGCCGCTGCATCTGGGACATCGTGGCAGAGCCGAGTCGCCGCAACCATGTCGCGGCGGCAGCGGCGGCAGCGGCGGCTCAGAAGCCGGTTGCCGCCGCCTCGAGCCGCTGTCGTGCCGGCTCGTAGTGCAGCCAGCGGAGCCCGAGCTTCACGATCGGACCCATCGTCACCGCGAACAGGACGGTGCCGATCCCCATCGTGCCGCCGAGCAGGAGACCGATCACGACGGGCGAGCCGTCGCTGAGCCACCGGGCGGGCACGATCCCCATCCCGCGGTGGACGAGCCCGAGCATGATCACCTCGGTGGGTCCGGCGCCGTACTCCGTGGTGACGACGAGGCAGATCCCGATACCGACGATCGCGATGCCGGCGAGCAGCATCGGCACGCGGATCAGCAGTTCGGGGCGGTCGGGGAGCAGCCGCAGCCAGAGGTTGATCATCGGTCCGATGACGATGGTGCCGAGGATGCTCGCCCACCCGGGCGGCGCGCCCAGCACCGCGCCGAGTGCGAAGAAGACCAGCGAGTTGACGACGAAGCAGAGGCCGAACGACCAGCCCGTCTGGTGCTGGACCCCCAGGTTGAGTACGTCGAACGGCGCGGGGCCGAGCTGAGCACGCACCAACAGCGGCACGCCGATCCCGATGATCACCCACGAGCCGATGAGGCGGAGCAACTTCGTCGTCGTCGACAGCGGCGCGCGGGAGCCGGGGACGGACGCGAGAGGGAGCACCACGACGGTCGACCGTACCGGCCGAGGCGCCAGACGAGGCGGTCGGGCCGGTAGCATTGCCGCTCGTGCCCTTGGCCGTTTCGGCTTGGCGCGCACCCTGTCCCCCGCAGGGCCCGATCGAGACGTCCCGACGACGACGTAGAGGAAAGAGACCCCAAGATGGCCAAGCGCGAATTCCCCCTGGAGCGCACCCGCAACATCGGCATCATGGCCCACATTGATGCCGGCAAGACGACGACGACCGAGCGCATCCTCTACTACACGGGCAAGAGCTACAAGATCGGTGAGGTGCACGACGGCGCTGCCACCATGGACCACA
>JBMOFX010000364.1:0-2285 GCA_049318665.1 Ilumatobacteraceae bacterium
TCGCGAGGGTGGTCGTACCGTGGGCGCCGGCCGCGTCACCAAGATCACGAAGTGAGGAACTGATGCCGAAGAACGACAAGCGGGTGAAGATCACCCTGGAGTGCACCGAGTGCAAGCGGCGCAACTACATCACGATGAAGTCGAAGATCAACGATCGCGAACGACTCGAGATGAAGAAGTACTGCTCGCACGACCGCAAGCACACCAACCACAAAGAGACCCGGTAACGGGCCTGCCTCCTCGGGGAGGCACCCTCGGGGCGGGCTGGTAGCGTTGGCTCGCCCTCCGAGGGCAGTAGCTCAGTTGGTAGAGCATCGGTCTCCAAAACCGACGGTCGGGGGTTCGAGTCCCTCCTGCCCTGCCCCGCACGGCGCTTCGGCGCCGGAACGATCCACGTCGTGCACGTCACGACCGAAAGGCACCTCCTCGAGATGTCCCTCGACGACCTGAACCGTGAGCAGAAGCGCTCACTGAAGCGAAGCGGCACCCTGACCGAACAGGGCACGGTCGCCCGCGCACAGCCTCAGGCGCGTAAGGCTCCCGACGAACGGGTCGGCCCCGCGCAGTACCTCCGTGAAGTACGCGACGAGATGCGCAAGGTTGCCTGGCCCAAGTGGCCCGAGGTGCGCCGCTTCTCGATCATCGTGCTCGTCACGGTCATCATCTACACCGCGTACGTGAGTGGTCTCGACTCGCTGTTCGGTCTTCTCTCCACTTGGTTGTATGGCTGACATGACTGACGATCTCCACACCGATACCGATCTCGACACGGTCGCCGATCTCGACGAAACCGTCGACGTCGCGTTCGACCTCACCGGCGATGCCGATGAGAGCGGCTCCACCGATGACGAGGCCGACGACGAGCCGATCATCGACGACCCGTGGACCCGTCCGGGCGCCTGGTACGTCGTGCACACCCAGAGCGGCTACGAGAAGAAGGTCACCGCCAACCTCGGCGCCCGCATCCAGTCGATGAACATGGAAGACCGCATCTACGAGACGGTCATCCCGATGGAAGAGGTCGAGGAGTTCAAGAACGGTCGCAAGCAGACCGTTCAGAAGAAGGTCTTCCCCGGCTACATCCTCGTCCGTTGCGCCATGGACGACGAGAGCTGGTACTGCATCCGCAACACCCCAGGCGTCACCGGCTTCGTCGGTCAGAGCCGCCAGGGTCAGAAGCCGACGCCACTGTCACGGCGCGAGGTGCAGACGTTCCTCGCCGCCAAGGGTGACGGCACCGGTGGCATGCCCACCCGCAAGAAGCCGAAGCTCGAGTTCGACGTCAACGAGAGCGTCCGCGTCAAGGAAGGCCCGTTCGCGGACTTCCTCGGCACGATCGCCGAGATCAACGCCGATCACATGAAGCTCAAGGTCTCCGTCAACATCTTCGGCCGCGAAACGCTGGTCGAGATGGACTTCAACCAGGTCTCGAAGCTCTGAGACCCGGCGCACCGATCTAGGACACAAGGAACACAGCCATGGCAAAGAAGAAGGTCACTGCGATCATCAAGATCCAGATCCCGGCAGGCAAGGCCACCCCGGCCCCGCCCGTCGGTACCGCGCTCGGACCGCACGGCGTCGGGATCATGGACTTCGTGAAGCAGTACAACGCTGCCACGGAGTCGCAAGTCGGCACGATCATCCCCGTCGAGATCACGGTCTTCGAGGACCGCACGTTCTCGTTCATCCTCAAGACCCCGCCGACCCCGGTGCTGCTGCGCCAGAAGGCCGGCCTGCCGAAGGGTTCGTCCACGCCGGGCAAGGCCGTCGTCGGCAAGGTCACCGAGGCCGACATCGAAGAAGTCGCCAAGATCAAGATGCCCGACCTCAACGCCTACGACCTCGAGGCCGCCAAGCAGCAGGTGCGGGGCACCGCTCGCTCGATGGGTCTCGTCGTCGGCTGAGGCCGACAAGTTCCACCAACCACACGCTCGACCGGGACGACCTCGCCCGGCGGCGTTCACACCGCCATCATGCGGGAGGGAGACAGCAATGTCAGGCAAGAAGTTCGCCGATGCGGCGAAGAAGTTCGATCGTGACGCTCAGTTCACGCCCGTCGAGGCGCTCGGTCTGGTGAAGACCCTGGCGCCGGCATCGTTCGACGAAACCGTCGACATCGCCATCCGCCTCGGCGTCGACCCACGCAAGGCCGACCAGATGGTGCGCGGCACCGTCGCGTTGCCGAGCGGCACCGGCAAGGACGTTCGCGTCGCCGTGTTCGCCTCGGGTGAGGCAGCCGACGCGGCTCGTGCGGCCGGTGCCGAGTTCGTCGGCGCCGACGACCT
>JBMOFX010000365.1:0-2254 GCA_049318665.1 Ilumatobacteraceae bacterium
GCTCGGCGTCCAAGTGAAGGTCGCGGCCTTCGCGCCGGCCGAACTCGGGTTGAACTTGGTCGTGACGGTGCAGGTGGCGTTACGAGCCAGCGTCGCTCCGCAGGTCGTCGAGACGATCGAGAAGTCCGACGAGTTCGTGCCGCTGAGCGCCTGGGTGCTCGCGGTGCTGAGAGTCACGTTGCCGGTGTTCTTGAGGGTGAAGGCGTAGTTCGAGGAGTTCGCGCCGAAGATCGTGTCGGCGTAGGAGCGCGAGCTCTCGGCTGCTGTGTTGTCCGAGTTCCAGATTGCAGCTGCGGGCTCGGCTGTCACCGTCGCCTTGAGGTTGAGGCCGCTGATGATGTTTGTGCCACTCGTCGACATGGACTCCGAGTAGTCGCCGCCGTTCTGGTTGAGCTTGAACTCGACATCGAACTTGCATTCACGGCGACCGGTTCCGTTGGCTCCGGCAGTCCTGACCCTCACTGAGAACGTCTGGTTGCTCGTATTGGTCGAGTACGAGCATGTCGCGCTGCCCGCGCTCGAGATGACCGAACCGACCTTGGCGAAGTTGCCTTCGGTACCACCATTGATCGAGAAGTTCGTCGTGCGATCGCTCGCAGTAAGGGTGCGGTCGGTGGTGTAGACGTAGAACGATTTCTTGATCGTCGTCCCAGCCCCCGAAGTGGTCGTGCCGAACGACTGATCGCCCGAGATGTTCGTCCCGCTGCCCGAGGCGTCCACGACGCCGTTGGCGGCCAGCGACGCTGCCGGCGCGGCCGCCGCCACCGCGAGCGCGGCGGCGAAGGCGACTGCCAGGTTGCGGGTGCGGCGCGGCTTCAAGGCCCGCTCCGCTCCCATTGCTTCGGTGTTGATGTTGCTGGTCTGGTTCATGATCGGCGCCTCCCCCGCACCGGTCCCTGAATTACGAGCAGGCCGGGTTGACGGTGATCGAGATGGTTCGTGTGGTTACCGAGTTGGACGGGGTCGTGAACTTGACGGTGATCGTGTAGACGCCCGCCTCGGTCGGGGTGAAGCCCGACTGCCAGCTGTTGCCGGGCGTCAGCGAACGCGTGATCGACGTCGTCGCACCGTTGCGCTTGATCACCAGGTCGACCTTGCGATAGGCCGCTGCGAACGCGGCGAGCTTGGCCGCATCAGTGCCTGAGCCGGCCAGCTTGAGGTCAAAGCCCCACTGGTTCCCGAGGACCGGGAGCACGTTCGACGCTGCGGAGACCTGCGCCGTGAGCGCGCCCACGGCGAGCCCGGACGTCAGCACGGTGCTCTTGCTGTAGACCGGGCAGTTGACCGTCCACGAGTAGCTCGCCGGCGTCGGGTCAACGGCATCGTTGCCGTTCGCGGCACGCACCTGGAAGGTGTGCGAGCCGGCCGAGAGCAGGTCCGTGTACTTCTTCGGGCTGGTGCAGGCCGCCCAGTCGTAGCTGTCGAGCTTGCACTGGAACGTGGCTCCCACCGCGTCGGAGGTGAACGAGAAGCTCGGAAGCCTGTCGGTCGTTACCGAAGCAGGCTTGACGGTAATCGTCGTGTCGGGCAGCTCGACGCTCCACGTCCAGCTGGCCGGGGTCTCATCGGGTGTGTCACCACCGCTTACCGCCCGCACCGAGAAGGTGTGGCTGCCAATCGTCAGGTTCGAGGTGAATGAACGCGGAGTCGTGCAGGCCACCCAGGTGCCGCCGTCCAGCTTGCACTGGAAGGTCGCCGATCCGAGGTCCGAACGGAAGGCGAAGGTCCCCTTGCGGTCCGTCGTCGAGGCGGCCGGCTTGGTGTCGATGAAGGTGTCCGGCTTGTTGATCGTCCAGTCGTAGCTTGCGGGGCTCTTGTCCTCGCCGCCGGCGCCGTTCACTGCGCGAACCTCGAACGTGCGATTGCCGGTCGCGATCTGGTCGTACTGCTTCGGGCTAGTGCAGGCACTCCAGGCACCACCGTCGAGGCGGCACTGGAACGTCGCGCTGGCGAGATCCGACGAGAAGGTGAACTTCGGAGTGCGGTTCAGCGTGCTCACAGGCGGAGTCGTGACGATCGTCGTCTCCGGGGCGTTGAGCCTCCAGGTGTACGAAGCCGGCGTGACGTCACACGCCCCGAACTTGCAGGCACGCACCTGGAAGGTGTGGTCGGCATCGACTGCCAGCGCCGAGTAGGTCTTCGGGCTCGTGCACGAGCCGAATGCGCCCGAGTCGAGCTTGCACTCGAACGTCGTGCCGGCCGTGTCCGGCGAGCTGAACGTGAAGCTCGGGGCGCGGTTCAGCGAAACGGCCGC
>JBMOFX010000366.1:0-2252 GCA_049318665.1 Ilumatobacteraceae bacterium
GCACGACGGTGCCGCGCTGGCGCGCCTGGGCCTTGTCGTAGCCTCGCGGCGACTCAAGTAGGCCTAGCAGCATCGACAGCAGTTGCTCGGCGACGTCGTCGCGCACCGGCATCGGGTTCGTGGTGTTCACGCCGACGAGCGCCACTGGCATCGGGTTCGACTCCGACACGTCGACGGCGACACCGTCGTCGCCGATGCCGAGCTTGATGCGCTGGTGAAGCACGCCGCCGATCTCGTCGGCGGCGACGGTTGCGCCTGACCCTGGGGTGTATCCGACGTTGTCGGCCATCAGCCCTCCTCGACCACTTCAGCGCCGACGATGCGGCCCTGCTGGTCACGCTTGAACTTGACGGTCTTGCGCTCGGGGCCGTCGGCCTCGGGTGCGGGCAGCAGCTCGAGCTGCACCGGTGGCACGTTGACCGTCACCTCGGGCGCTGCGACGTTGACCACTGGGGCGGCGACGTCGACCTGCACCGGCGTCGGGTCCACCGTGATGTTGACGACCGGGGCGGGCACGTTGACCACCGGGGCGGGGATCACGATCGGCTCGTTGCGCATCTGCACGTCGATCGACTCGGGCAGGTGGAAGTGCATCTCCGGCGCCGATGTGCGCGACTCGACCGCTTCGACCAGTTCAACCGAACGGGCCGGTGCGGCCTGCTCGCTACCGGGCGCTTGCAACTGCACCGAGAACAGGCCCGAGTGCGAACGGCCGAGGCCGTCGAAGTCGCCGTCGATCGCAGCGGCGACCGCAGCCTCGGGGCTGAAGCCGCCGTCGACCAGCGTGCGGATCGTGCGCGAGTGCGCCTCACGGATCGCAGCGTCGTCGGCGACGTCCTCCTGCAAGAACGACACCGCCGAGGCGTCGAACCACAGGCGGGCGCCGGTGGGGCTCTTGACGAGCGACGAGAACGCCGTGGCGGCGCTGCGCCAGTTGGGGCGCATCGTGCCGTCGGCGAACCGGCGGCGGGCCTGGCCGTAGTTGCCCTCGTTGAGCGACGAACCGGACAGACCCTCGGACAGCCCGACGATCACCGGTGGGACACCGGCGGCGGCAGCGATGCGAGTCTCGCCCGCACCCTGCGTTGCCTTCATCGCCAACTGCTCGAAGTTGGAGCCGACGACCTTGACATCGGCGCCGCCACCGAGGGCGAGCGTCTTGCCGGCGTTGCCGGTCCCGGCCGCCTTCGACCGGATCACCTCGGTCAGTCGGGCGAACATGTCAGGCGTGACCGACGGGTCGAACGAGATGACCATGTTCGGCGTGGCCTGGTTGTTCACGAAGTTCTGCTTGAAGTCATTGAGCGAACCGTCGAGCTCGATCTCGGGTAGCACCGGCGACAGCCACGACATGCCACGGAACTCAAACATCGGATCGGGCAGCGGGGCGTAGTGGGCGACCTCGGACAGGTCGAGCAGCACCGGCTCCTCGTCGGGCTCGGCGTAGACGTACCCAGCCTTGATCCGGCCGAGCTTGCCGCCGCCGAAGCCACGGACCTCGTCGAGCAAGATCGTCATGTACTCCGGCTTGAGCCGCATGAGATTGACCTTGTCGGAGCGGACGACGCTGCCGGCGTTGATCCAGTACGAGTTGCCGGCGACCGTGGCGTCCTGCTCGAGGCGGGAGAGCAGGTCATCGGACCCGGCGCCCATCCACGGCTCCTCGAGCGGCAGCAGGTCGGGCGAGCCAAAGAGCTTCTTCGATGCGAGGTCTTGGTACTTCCACGTGATCTCGCTGAACACCTGCATCCGCACCGCAGCGCAGGCGAAGGCGACGCCGTTGGTGGCGTAGGCGTGGCGGGCGCGACCGGTGACGGTGCGCTCGGTGTGCTCACGGTTGACCGGCTTCTGGGTGAACCACGGCAGCCACGGCTCGACGAGCTTGGTGTACTCGGCGAACGACATCTGGCTGCGCTCGTCGACCTCGGCGGGCCGTGGGCGGTTGCGGAACAGGATGCTCATTCGGCCAGACCCTTCGCGAACCACAGACCGAGCGCGCCGCCGGCGATCCAGCCGAGCGGGGCGTAGAACATCGCTGCGCCGATAACGACGGCTGCGCTGGCGGCGACCTCGATGGCCTCGGTGAGGTACTTGCGCATGGTCACCTCACAGGTCGATGTAGGACGCCCACGCCTGGGCGGTGGGAGTGGTCTGCTTGTCGCCCAGCAGTGAGCGGGCCACCGTGGCCGCCACGAGCGGCGCTAGTGGCACGGTGGCGGTTCTGCGGTCCCACACGAAGGCGTCACCGATGC
>JBMOFX010000367.1:0-2247 GCA_049318665.1 Ilumatobacteraceae bacterium
GGCCGCTTCCCGAACTTCACCGAGCCCGACCCGAGCTACCACGGCCTTGCGTACTGGCCGGCCCTCGGCCACGGCGCGTTCATCATCAAGGCACGCGTCCAGATGCTGCGCGACATCGGCGCCGCGATCTCGCCGTTCAACGCGTTCCTCATCCTGCAGGGTCTCGAGACGCTGAGTCTGCGCATGGAGCGCCACTGGTCGAACGCCGCGAAGGTCGCCGAGTTCCTCGTCGGCCGCGACGAGGTCGAAAGCGTCTCGTGGGCCGGCCTGCCGTCGAGCCCGTGGCACGAGCGGGCGAACGAGTACTTCCGCGGCAAGGGCTACGGCAGCATCATCGCGTTCGACATCAAGGGCGGGCGAGCAGCAGGCCAGCGCTTCGTCGAAGCGCTCGAACTGCACAGCCACGTCGCGAACATCGGTGACGTGCGCAGCCTCGTGATCCACCCAGCGAGCACCACGCACAGCCAGCTCACCGAAGCAGAGCAGGCGGCATCCGGGGTTCGGCCGGGACTGGTGCGCTTGTCGGTCGGCCTCGAATCGATCGACGACATCCTCGCCGACCTCGATGCCGGCTTCCGCGCCGCCAAGGACTGATCGGCCCGACTGATCAGGGGTTGGGCGGTTCCTGCTCGCGCAGGAACCGCTCGAAGTCGGCAGCGAGATCGTCGGCCGACGGCAGAGATTCCTCGGTGCGGCGGTCGTACTCCGCTTCCAACATGGTCACGTACGCGCTCGCCTGCGGGTCTTCGCTCACGGCGTCGTTGTGCAGGTGCTCCCACCGATCGATCTCGTCGGTGAGATGCCCGTGGCCGGTCGGCACGTCGAGCACGTGCTCGAGGTGGCGGAGCAGCGCGGCCGATGACTTCGGATGTTTCGCGTTGCCGAGGTAGTGGGGCACACCGACCCGCAACGAGACCGCTGGGATGCCCTGGCGATCGAGTCGCTCCTGGAGGACACCGACGAGCCCCGTCATGCCCTGATACCGGGGGCGGCTGAGCCCGAGCGCTCGCACCAGACCGTCGTTGGTGCTGCTGCCGACCACGAGCGGTGTGCGGCTGTGCGGCACCGCTTCGGCGGCGGCGCCCACGGTCACCACGACGCGACATCCGAGGGAGCGGGCGATGGAGATGAGCGCGTCGGCGAAGGTGGCGTACCGCAGGTGCGGCTCGACGCCGGCGAGCAGGACGAGGTCATGCGCCCGGCCACTGAATCGAACGATGCGGGCGTCGTTGGCCGGCCACCGGATCTGGCGTTCGTCGTCGTCGTCGAACTCCACGTCCGGTCGCTCCTGGGTGAAGTCGAAGAACGGGTCGGGGTCGATCGACGCCACGATCGGTGCCACCCGATCGTCCATCAAGCGTTCCAACGCGTCGGTGGCCACCTCGGCGACGTCGAACCAACCGCGCAGTGCCACCACCATGATCGGGTCGTGCAGTGGCGCGACCTCGTCGTAGGCGGTGGTGAGCACGTCGTCGACCCGCATGGCGTCAGCCTCGCAGCACGTCGACCACGAAGTCGATGCTCTCCGTGAGCTTCGCCACGTCGTCGGGTTCGATGGCCGGGAACATCCCCACGCGCAGCTGGTTGCGACCGAGCTTGCGGTAGCTGTCGGTGTCGACGATGCCGTTCGCGCGAAGCGCGGCGCTCACGTCGGTGGCCGGCACACCGTCGATGTCGACCGTGCCGACCACGGCCGAGCGCTTCGTGCGATCGGCGACGAACGGTGTCGCCCAGTCACGCGACTCGGCCCACGCATAGAGGATCGATGACGACTCGCGAACACGCGCATCGCACCACGACAGCCCACCTCGCTCGAGCATCCACCGGAGCTGCTCGCGCAGCAGGACGAGGGTGCCGATGGCGGGTGTGTTGTAGGTCTGGTCGGCCACGCTGTTGTCGAGGGCGATGCCGAGGTCGAGCGAGGCGGGGGTCCAGCGCTTGCTCGCACGGATCTCGCGGATGCGGTCCAGCGCGGCGGGCGAGCAGGCCGCAAGCCACAGGCCGCCGTCGCTGGCGAAGCACTTCTGCGGGGCGAAGTAGTAGACGTCGACCTCCGCCGGATCCCACAGCAAGCCGCCCGCAGCCGAGGTGGCGTCGACGACCACCAGTGCGTCGCTGCCCGGGTCCGGTCGACGAAGCTGCATCGCCACGCCGGTCGACGTCTCGTTGTGCGTGAGGGCATAGACGTCGACGCCATCGACTGGGCCGACCGCGGGATGATCGCCGGGCTCGGAGCGCACGATGGTC
>JBMOFX010000368.1:0-2239 GCA_049318665.1 Ilumatobacteraceae bacterium
CCACTGATCGAACCCGTGGCGTGCGGCAGATTCGGCGTCCGTTCGCCGTCGAGATACGGCAGCAGCGTGAGACCGCCAGCACCGAGCGAGCCGGCGAGCGCCAACGCGTCGAGCCCCTCGTGATCGACCCCGAGCAGACGGGCGACGGTATCGGTCACCTTCGTTGCGTTCAAGGTGCACACCAACGGCAGGTAGCGGCCGGTCGCATCAGCGAAACCGGCGACCGCACCTGACGGGTCTGCGGACGGCACATCGGCGACGGTGTAGGCGGTGCCCGACGTGCCGAGCGAGACGACGGCCTGGCCGGGCGTGAGGCCGAGACCGAGCGCGGCAGCCATGTTGTCGCCGGTCCCTGGCGCAACCCGCGCGCCGCGCCACGTCCCGACCACGTCATCGGGCGCCGCAACGCGCGGGAGGACACCGGTCCAGTCTCGATCGCGGTCGATCACACGGAGCACCTCGTCGACGTAGTGGCCCGACGCCGCCGACCAGTACCCCGTGCCGGACGCATCGCCGCGGTCGGTGACGAACTCACCGGTGAGCTGCAACGTGAGCCAGTCGTGCGGAAGCAGGACGTGTGCGAGTCGCTCCCACGACTCGGGCTCGCTCCGGTGCAGCCACGACAGTTTCGTGACGGTGAAGGCAGCCACCGGGACGCTGCCTACCTTCGCCGCCCAGTCGGCGCGCCCGGAGGGCAACTGCTTGAGGAGCCAGCCGCTGTCGGGTGCCGACTCGGTGTCGTTCCAGAGCTTGGCCGGTCGAACCACCTGTCGGGCTGCGTCGAGCACCACCATGCCGTGCTGTTGACCCGCGACGCTGATGGCGGCGACATCGGGCTGTCCGACCGCGGCCCACGCGTGCTCGAACGCCGACCACCACGTCGCAGGGTCCTGTTCGGAACGCGGTGGTGTGGTGGATGGGTGCGGCGCGCTCGCTCGCGAGACGACCTCGCCTGTCTCGAGGTCGCGCACCTCGACCTTGGTCGATTGCGTGGACGAGTCGACACCGGCAACGAGGCGACGAGCGGCACCCATCAGGACGGGGTCGCCCAGATCACACGGTTGACCTGATTCTCGAGCCACTCCTGCCGACCCGACACGGGCGCGGGGTCAAGGTCGGCGCGCACGGCATCGTCGGCCAAGGTGGCGAGATCGACCTCCCCATCGAGGATCTGCCGTCCACGTGACGACGCCCAACCCGCGTAGCGCTCGGTACGAAATCGCTCGACGGCGCCATCGTCCAGCAGGTTCGCGGCGACCAGGAGCGAGCGCGCCAAGGTGTCGATGCCACCGATGTGGCCGTGGAACAGGTCACTGCGATCGAGGCTCTGCCGGCGAAGCTTGGTATCGAAGTTGAAACCACCCGTCGTGAAGCCACCTGCACGAAGGATCTCGTACACCGCGAGGCTCATCTCCTCCACAGAGTTCGGGAACTGGTCGGTGTCCCAGCCGTTCTGCGGGTCGCCGCGGTTGGCGTCGATGCTGCCGAAGATGCCGTTGTCGAGCGCGTAGGCGACCTCGTGGTGGAACGAGTGGCCGGACAAGGTGGCGTGATTGACCTCGATGTTCACGAAGTACTCGCCGAGCAGGTCGTATCGGTCGAGGAATCCGCGAACCGTCGCGCAGTCGTAGTCGTACTGGTGCTTGGAGGGTTCCTGCGGCTTCGGTTCGAGCAACAGGGTGCCGGTGAAGCCGATCTTTCGTTTGTGCTCCGCAACCAGCGTGAGGAAGCGGGCGAGCTGGTCGGCTTCCTGACCGAGCTTGGTGTTGAGCAGCGTGTCGTACCCCTCACGTCCGCCCCAGAGCACATAGTTCTCGCCGCCGAGTCGGTGCGTGGCCTCGAGCATGTGCTTCACCTGGGCGGCCGCGTGAGCGAACACGTCCGGGTTCGGGTTGGTGGCCGCACCGGCCGCATAGCGCGGGTGGGAGAAGAGGTTCGCAGTGCCCCACAGGAGCTTGACCCCGGTCTCGTCCATCTTCGCCGCGGCGCGGTCGACGAGCCGGTCGAGGTTGGCCTTGCTCTCGCGCAGCGTTGCGCCTTCGGGGGCCATGTCGACGTCGTGGAAGCAGTAGTAGGGCGTGCCGAGCTTCGAGAAGAACTCGAACGCCGCGTCTTGCTTCGCGATCGCTGCGCCCATCGGGTCGACGCCGGGTTGGAGCCACGGGCGGTCGAAGGTGCCGGCGCCGAACACGTCGCTGCCGGGCCAGTTGAAGCTGTGCCAGTAGCAGACCGCGATGCG
>JBMOFX010000369.1:0-2237 GCA_049318665.1 Ilumatobacteraceae bacterium
GGGGAGGGTGGCTTGCCACGGTGCACGAGTGGGAGTTCTGGCAGGGCCGCCCGAGCCGACTTCATGATCGCCTTCGCTATCGCCGATCCGGCGATGCATGGCTGATCGAGCGCCTCAGCCCGTAGCTCCGCTCATCGGCATCGTCAGCGCGATGGATCGCATGCTCATCGCATTTGCTGAGCTCGGGGCAGCCGGGTGGCAGCTCGTTGCCAGTTACGACAAGGCGTCCAACTGGCTCCAAGGGATGGAGAAGGGCTACTTCCTGTTCATGCGAGCCGTGCCCTCAGGAGAGGATCCTGACGGCCCGTGGGCCTCGCGTTACCCCAGCTGATTCCGGATCGGGATGCTCGCCGAGGACATGGACCGCCGCGATACCGTCGGCCTTCGTGGGGCATCGCATACGACCGGCAACTGCAGCCGATGCGCGGAGCATCGCCATGCTGAACGGCTTTGTGCAGGCGCTCCACGTCGAGCAACGGCCAGACCGCTTCAGGCCGCCCGACGTCGACGCGCTGTCTCCCGTCGTCGAACGGTGGCTTGGCTCGCCGAACCGACGGATCTGGTTGGCGGAAGACATCAACGGCACCTCGGTCGGTTACGTGATGGGCGTGCGGATCGATCGACCGCCCAATCCGCTGGTCGCCGGTGCCGTGCTCGTCGAGCTTGATCAGGTAGTCGTCGATCCGACTGCCCGAGGACAGGGAATCGCCACCGCGCTGTGCGGCGCGGTGCTCGAGTGGGCCGCCGCGCTCGGCGCCGACCGAGTCGAGTTGTCCACCTGGGCGTTCAACGAGTCGGCGCAGTCTCTGTTCGCGAAGCTCGGGTTTACGCCGGACTATCTGCGTTTCAGTCGACCCGTGAACAACGCCTGAGGTTGAGGTGTCGAGCTGGGCTGGTTCACGCTTCTTCGAGCAGCGACGAAACGATCTCCGTCTTGCCGTCGGTGTAGAGCACCCGGTCGTTGCCGACGCTGTCGACGAGTTGCAGCTTGACGTCCTCATACCGGTGTCGGGCTTCCGGGCTGCGGCGAAGAAGGTCTCGCAGCCGTGTGTAGTTGCGCCACTGCTCGCCCAGGTGTTCGACGACGTGCGCATGGGCGACACGGCGAGACGGAACTGACTCGAGGATGAACACGTGCCCGCCTTGTCCACTCGCGTCACCTCGGTAGATCCATCCCGCCGACTCGAGCTGTTCGCGTACCGGCATGAGGTCCTGATCCGCGGTCAGGCCGATGGCGAGATCGATGATCGGCTTCGCCAGTAGTCCGTTCACCGACGACGAGCCGATCTGCTCGACCGCGACCGCCAACCCAGCGAGCCGGTCCGCGACGTCGCGGCGAAGGCGGGCACCTGCCTCGACCCACTCCGGCGTTGTTCGGCTGAGTCGGAGCGTGTCGTTGTCGAGACCGAGACCAACGTCTACGAGCCAGTCCATTGCCGCATCTTGTCGGATGCGTCAGCGCCGGATGCGTTCCACGGAATCTGTGGCTTTCGTGATGGTGACAGCGACGAGACTGATGGGGTGAGCGCAGTCATTCGACGAATCCGGCCCGACGAGGGTTCCGTGCTGAAGGCCGTTCGTCTTGCCGCGCTCGCTGACGCGCCGTCGGCGTTTGGCTCGAGTTACGCCGCGGAGGTCGACCAACCCGACGATCACTGGGAGGCGCGCGCGGCGCTGAGCGCTGCCGGCGAGCACAGGATCACCTTCTTCGCAGTCGTCTCGGATTCGGTGGTTGGGTTGGTCGGCGCCTACCTACCGAATGCCGCAGAGCCCTCGGTCGAGTTGGTGTCGATGTGGGTCTCACCGTCACAACGCCGGTCGGGCGTTGCTGGCGAGTTGGTCGAGGCCGTCCTGGGTTGGGCCCGCGAGACCGGCGCGACCACCGTGGAACTGTGGGTCACCCGCGGCAACGATGCGGCCGTGCGCCTGTATGAGACGAAGGGCTTCCGCCCGACCGGCGACCACCAGCCACTGCCCTCGGACCCATGCAAGGACGAACTCCGAATGCGATGCAGTCTCGACTAGGTCACCGCGCGATCTGTTGGGACGGCAAGCGAGCGGTCACACCGACGTTCTCGGGTCGTCGGGCGACGGGTTCAGTTGATCTCGATGGTGCGCCACCGGATCTTCTCGGCGTCGAGGATGCTGGGGAGGACACCTCGGGTCGCTTCGACCGACAGCAGCAGTGTCGCGTCGAGCACCAGTCCGCTCGCCGCGGCTTCGAGGTTCATGAGGTT
>JBMOFX010000370.1:0-2230 GCA_049318665.1 Ilumatobacteraceae bacterium
GAATGCCGGTAGTAGCCCTGGCACATCCAGAGGAATCGCGTGGTCCAGCGGAACTCGTCGCCCGTGTCGACACGCGTGCCCTCGAGCGTCCACAGGTCATCGCTGCTCGACCAGCTCGCCGAGGTGATGCGATGCCCATAGCGGATCTGTTCGTCGAGGTCGTTCTCCTCGATCACCTCCTCCATGTAGCGGAGAATTTCCTCCGCCGTCGCGATCGGCGCGCCCGTCCACGGCTTGAACCGATAGCCGAACGTGTACAGGTCGCTGTCGGAGCGGATGCCCGGATAGGTGTGCGTGCGCCACGTGCCGCCGAAACCCTCGAGCGCCTCGAGCACCACGAACGACGTCTCGGGACGTTGCTGTGTGAGGTGATACGCACCACCGATGCCGGAGATCCCGGCCCCCACGATGATGACATCGACGTGCTGGGTGACGGTCATGGCGCGATTGTCGCCGTGGGCGCGCCGGACCGACAGGGACCTTCGACCCGAGTCATCGAGCGACGGCGTGCCAGTGCTCGGCGATGCCGAACCCGATGCGGCCGTCGGTCTCGAACCGCGCGAGTCCCTCGTTCACGAACGTCACCCCGTCGCGGCGGGGGATCTTGGTCGGGCAGATCGACAACACGGTCCCGTCCACAACGATCGTCGCGCCGGCGCTGTCGGTCGCGATCAGCTGCACCGACTCGTGGAGCAGCGGATTGGTCGGGTCGAACACCGTCGTCATCGTCACGTCGTCGAGGTCGAGCGTCACGCCGTCGCGCTGGATCCAGCCCTTGCCGCGGAACGTGCCGTCGGCGGTGCGCCCGCAGGCACCGCCCAGCGCGAGGTCGTCACCGAAGTTCATCGAGAACCAGTTGAGGAAGCAGCCCTGCTCGGTGGCCGCCGCGCCCGACTGCTTCGCCGCGGTGCCGCTGGGGGCCTGCCATGTGCGCGGCCCCCACGACTTGTCGCGCACACCGAAGCCCTCGACGTCCCACTGCTCGTCGTCGAGGCGAATCGTGCCGGTGACGCGACCCGTCTGCTCGAAGTGACCCTGCGAGCCACCGACCGCGTAGTGGGGCGAGCTGATCGCATCGAACGCCACGTCCATCTCGAGGTGCGCGGCGCGGTGCCAGCCCTCCGGCCGGTCGCGGGTGGCGACGAGCATCACGGTCGGGTCGTCCATGTCCTGCGCCTCGCCCGAGTACGCGATCTCCCAGTGGTGGAACGCCTCACCGCGGCGCAGGGTGAGGTTGCCGACGGTCGGATCGACCGGACCGAGCGTCTCGACCACGGCGGGCGTGAGGTCGGTGCGGCGTCCGTAGGTGAACGCGACGCGACCGCCGGGGAGATAGACCGCGTGCAGCGCGTCGGCCCAGCCGTCGTTGGGGCGGAACCCCATGCGCGTGAAGGCGCCCACGCCCGTCGTCGGATCGACGAAGTTGAAGTAGTAGCTCTCGCTCCAGGCCGGGTCGTCGCCGACCGGGTGGAACAGCTCGTCGGCGGGATCGGCGGCATGGCTCATGCCTGCAGGTGTAGCAGTCGACCCCCACGCCACCCACGAGCGAAGCCGCTGAAGTCGAGCCTCGTTGCCGTGATCGGTCAGTGGTAGCGGACGCCTTGGCGGTCGAGTTCGGCTTGGATCTTCAGCACGTCGACCTCGTCGAGCTCGCACGCGTCGTGCAACGACTGCGCCGCGGCGATGCCCGCGCCTTGGCCGAGCACCGCGCAGCACGACATGTTGCGCGTGGCTGCGTGCGACACCCGGTCGCCGCCCGACGACCGGCCGGCCACCAGCAGGTTGCGCACACCGGTGGGCAACAGGTTGCGATACGGCAGGTGGAAGTAGCGGCCGGTGGTGGGCAGGATCAGGATCCCGTAGCCGTCGATGAACTCGGGATAGATGCCGATCGAATCGTCGAACCGGGCCTCGTGGCGCACGTCGTCCTCGGTCATGTCGTAGACCGCACGGATCTTGCGCGTGTCGCGCACACCGAGCGTCATCCCGAAGTTGCGTAGCCGTGCGTTCTCGCACCCCGGCGTGTAGGCGCGCAACGCCTCGATCGCGTGCATCGCCTGGCGCCGACCTTCGATCTCGCCGCGGGTGAGGTCGTCGGGGTCGGTGCCGTCGATGCCCGCGAGGTGCACGAGGTTCATGTAGGTGAGTTCACCGCTGTCGTGCACCGCACCCCACGTGCCCGCGATGGTGGTGAGGTCGGCCGGGATCAGCCCGTCCTTCACCGCTCGCT
>JBMOFX010000371.1:0-2224 GCA_049318665.1 Ilumatobacteraceae bacterium
CGTCGGCGACGGCGCGCATCTGGCAGCCGGCGTCGCAGATGGTGCACACCGTGTACGTGGTTGCGTTCGTCATTGCGGTCGAGTCGGTGACGGTCATGCGCGGGCTCCCGGTCGTTCGAGATGGTGCGAGGTAGGTGGCATCGACGCAGCCTCAGTGGCGGTGACCGTGATCGTAGTGGGCACGCAGCGCGTCGGCTCCGAAGTCGTGGCGAGGGTCGCGCCACACGGTGTGCACATGGTTGGCGCCGCGCTGGGTGTTGTCGTACTCGGCCAGGAGCGTCGGCCCGTGGATCCGGTAGTAGTGCCCCTCGCCGGGCTCGAGCCCGCCGGCCCAGGCGACGTGGAGCGCGTCGAGCGCACTGTCGGACGCGTACTTGGCCGACTCGGCTTCAGCGAGTTCGTCGGGGATCCGCTGGACGTACACGTCGAGGAGCGCTCGCAGCAGTTGGCGCTGGTCGGCACGCAACCGCTCCGCCGACACACCGCGCGGTCGGTCCGCGAGCAGTCGCACTGCTTCGAGGTGCTCGACCGTGAGCCCCGCAGCGGCCTCGGCCTGGGCCTGAATCGCCTCGACCCTGGCGCCGAGCTCGCCGGAGAACCGGCCGCGCCACACCTCGCCGAGCGGCAACGCCAGGTCGCCGTCGCCAGCGCCGTACACCGCACGGTTCGCGCTCACCAGGTCGACGGGGGCGACGGGGGCGACGATTGCCAACGCGCGCTGCGACTCGTCCATCGAGCGAACCAACTCGCGGCCGAGGTCTTCGGCAGCGGCGAGGGGTCGCAGCAGGTGCGGGCCGAGCAGTGGTGATGAGGCCGGGTCGGCACCCAGGAAGCACGGGGTGGACCCGACCACCTCGCCATCGACGATGGTGTGGTGGATCGAGACGTGATGACCACCGAAGCGCCAACTCCAGGGCTCGCCGCTGGCAGGATCGCCGAAGATGCGCACGAAGTAGAGACCGGGATCGCGCCCGCGTTCGCGACCCCACGTGGCCGTCCAACCCTCGATCATGTCGAGCACGTTGTCGAGGCCCATGATCGTCGCCACGGTGACGTAGCCCGGTTGCGAAAGCCCGGTGGCGACAAGGCGGTGGGTGAGCCGTTGCTGGGGGGGCCGCATCGCCGAGATCGCCAGACCGCCGTGGTCGGTAGGTGTGTAGAACCACCGCAGCCGCTCGTCGTGGTCGCCCATCGGCCAGCACGCAACGGCGCGCTGGGTCTCGTCGAACGACTCGATCAGCGCCACCGCCGCCTCGGCCATCCGGCTCGCCACCGCACTGCGTCCGCTCGCGGTCATGGTCCCTCCTCGCGCAACCGGAACAACAGATCGGGATCGGTCGCGTCCCACGTGCCGAGATGCTGCGACCGCTCGCCGACCCGACGGGTACGGGCCACGAGTTGACGGCCGAGGTCGACCTGACCGGGCTCCCAGGCTCGCAACGCTGCGGTGACATCGGCGTGTGCGGCGAGCGCCTCGGCCAGCGCCCAGGCATTGGCCGCCGCCTTGGCCGTACCGGCCGCCATGTGCGGACGAGCCACGAAACCGGCGTCGCCGATGAGGCACGTGCGACCGAATGCCATGCGCTCGATCTCGACGTCGTAGACCACCTGGAGGAACGGGTCATCCACGGCGCGGACCGCCTCGGCAACGACATGAGGTAACCGCGCCCGGGCCGTGGCGCGCACCTCGTCGACATGGTCGGCCCGTGCGGTGCCGGGCGGGAGCGAGATCTCGCGCTGCACCCCGTGCCGGTCGAGCAGCACATCATGCAGGTCGTCGCCGTCGAGGTAGTTGCGGTACCAGACGAAGTTGATCGACCGCTGCCCAGGGCGGATCGAGCCGTCGGGTCCGGGAATGGGATACACGAGGATGTGGCTGTTCGCGTACACGTAGTAGGTGATCGCATCGCCCAGCGCAGCGACCACGGCGGGGTCGAGCGCTGCCTCGGCCACCATGCCCCGCCAGGCCACGTACCCGGCGTAGGCGCGCCGAGCGTTCGGCAGTAGCGCTTGGCGGAACGTGGAACTGACGCCGTCGGCGCACACCAGGAGATCGGCTGGTTCGCCGTGCCCGTCGGCGAACTGCACCATCAGGCCGTCGGCAGCTTCGTCACGGCCGACCACCTCGCTGTCGAGCACGTACCGCTCGCGCCCGAAGTCGCCGAGCAAGTTGCGGTACACGGTGTTCCACGACGAGAAGTGGTAGCGGTGCGCGATCTCGTGG
>JBMOFX010000372.1:0-2221 GCA_049318665.1 Ilumatobacteraceae bacterium
AGGCGCCGTGGGAGGTGACCATCATGAGCACTGCGATCCAAGTCGACATCCCCTGCGATCCCACGCAGATCGATCACACCGGTCTCCCGTGGACATTCCTCGATGAGTCTGCGCATCCCGAGCGCATCGTCGAGGGTGCGATCGTCATCACCGGCGACGCCGAGGATCCGGTGTTCGCACGTGTCGCGTCGGTCACGGAGCGGCCCGCCGGCGTGAAGGTCCACCTCGAGATCCTGCCGGGTGACCCGCTCGAGTACGCCGAGGCGATGCGACGCACCCACGTGTTGTCCGCTTAGCCGAATCCAGCCCGAGTCTGTGATGGCCTTACCTCCGGGCGGACCCCCGTTCATCCCGATGGGGGATCATCGACCGACCACAGGCGGATGCGTCGATCGCGGTGCCTGTTTACGGTCGACCGCATGCTTCCCACGTCACGCACCACCCGTCCGATCGCCGCCGCTCTGGCCGTTCTCGCATCGTTCAGCCTCCTGGCCGTGGCATGTTCCGACGACGCAACGTCGTCGGCCACCGCGACGAGCCTGACCCCGGTCACGACAACAGCCCCGACAACGGCCCCGACATCAACGAGTCCTGAGCGTGACGACACCCGAGCGATCGCGGCCACTCGGGCGGGTGGGGTGGGTTCGTCACCACGTTCGTAGTCGTCCCCGACGAACAGCTCGTCGTGACGGGTACCTGCACGGCTCCGGAATCCGTCCCGGTCGGTGACTCCGGCGACGTCGGCCTCGACATCCTGCAGGCCTGGCTCGACGCCTGACGAGAACTGTCAGACCGACCCTTGTCGCGGGCAGGATCAGGGCAGGTCGTAGTGAACGAGCGCGAGCTGGGTCGGATCGTCGGTGCCTTCGAGCCGGTAGAACCCGTTCTGGTCGGCCCAGCCCGATCCAAACACCGAGGCGCCCGGAGGGAGTTCCGTCCGCAGGACTTCTCCGGCGGGGGTGAGTCGATCGATGAACTCCCGGCCGTCGAGAGTCACGGAGATGAACACGCTGCCGTTGGGCCCTTGCAGCGGCCCGACGAGTGAAGGGAAGTTGCCGGCGCCGTACTCGAACGTGCTGGTACCGGCGCTCAGTGACCACTCGACTCGGAAGCTCGGGGCGTCCCTCCCGGTGGCTGGGTCGACCGGGAGATACTCGGCCGTCGTGAGGTGAGCGATGACCGGCTTCAGCCCATCGACCGTGATCCCGCCCACGAGCACACTGGCCGGTGTGAATTGGATGCGAGGGTCGCGGAACAACGGCAGCGGATGCCGGCTCACGGGTGTCGAGAGGTCAGCAGGATCGAAGACCCAGAGTTCGGCGGACTGGGTGCCACCCGTGCCGAATGGACCGAACATCGTGACGTACACGTTGCCGGCGTCGTCTACGGCAGGCTGAGCAATGGCCACGACGCCGAGGGGCCAGGGAGTCTCGGTGGTCTGAATCGTTGGCTGATCACCGGCGGTGTCAGATGGCGTGGACTCGATGGCCACCCATCGCACGTTTGGAGTGTCCGCGATGAGCACCCGACCGTCGGGCAACGGCACGGGAGCCCACGGTCGAGCCGGTTCGCACTCCTGACAGTTTTCGATTCCGAGTTCTCTTGGTCCGTCGCCGTACCCCAGTGTCGCGACCACCTTGCGTCGGGGCTCGACGGTCTCGACGACGTCGGCAACGATCACGTCTTGTCCGGGCAACGCGGTTGTCGGCACCGATGAACTCGTCGTGCTGACCGTCGTTGACGGGGATGTCGTGATGACCGTGGTCGGGTTCGTTGAGTCGCTGACATCGACGCGTTCGTTGTCGCGCAGTACCAACGCTCCGGCGCTTACGAGCACCGCGATGGTGGCGGCGGCAGCAGCGACCATCCACAAGCGTCGAGGCGAGACGGGCGTCGCGATCCGCACCACCACCTGCTCGTCTCGTACCTGCGCGAGACCAGTTTCAACGTCGAAGCCGTCGTTCATCGCCCGCTGCAGCGTCGATGCTGCGTCTCGTCCACGATGGTCGATCGAGCTCACGACATCACCTCCAGATCGTCAGTGCCCAATGATTGGGCAAGGTTCTTTCGGGCGTTGAACAGCCCCTTCTTCACGGTTCCGGCGGCCACTTGGAGGATCTCGGCGATGCGCTCGACGGACAGGTCGTCGACGTAGAACAGAACCGCCGCATTGCGTTGGAGATCGGGCAGCGCGCGCAACGCTCGCCAGAACTCATCGTCG
>JBMOFX010000373.1:0-2213 GCA_049318665.1 Ilumatobacteraceae bacterium
GGGCCGTCGTCGAGCATCGCCATCTCGCCGAACAGGTCGCCCGGCTCCATCAGCGACACGACGGTCTCTCGATGATCGATCGGGTTGGCGATCGCGATCGCGAGTCGGCCGGTGATGACGACATAGAGCGACTCGGCTGCGTCGCCCTCTTGGAAGAGCGTGTCGCCGCGGATCAATCGCCGATCGGTGCCAGCGGCGGTGATCGTGGCCAACTCCTCAGGAGTCGCGCCAGCGAAGAAATCGGACTGGGCCAGGAGGTCCTCGTGAGCCATGCGAAGGTCACCGTACTACCCTCGTCGGTTGTGCCGCCTTTCCAGCCAGAGATTGTGTGGACGGTGGTCGTAGCGGGCGGCACCGGCGCACGATTTGGCGCGGCGAAGCAGTACGCGCTGCTCGACGATCTTCGGATGATCGACCATTCGGTCGCGGTCGCAGCATCGGTGAGCGATGGTGTCGTTGTGGTCGTTCCTGCGGCAGACGTGGCCCATGAGTCGACCGTGTTCGAGCATGTGGTCGCCGGTGGTGCGAGCCGGAGTGCGTCGGTCCGCGCTGGGCTCGCTGCCGTCCCCGACGAAGCCACCGTGATCTGCGTGCACGACGCGGCCCGTCCGTTCGCGACCGAGGCGCTGTTTGCCGCCGTCGTCGAGGTGGTGCACTCCGGGGCCGACGGTGCCATCCCTGGCGTCGCCGTTACCGACACCATCAAGGTGGTCGATGCGGATCGGGCCGTCGTCGACACGCCGCCGCGTGATTCACTCGTTGCGGTCCAGACACCGCAAGCGTTCCGCGCGTCAGTGCTCCGCGATGCGCACCGATCGGGCGCCGACGGCACCGACGACGCGGCACTCGTCGAGGCCGCGGGTGGTCGCGTCGTCGTCGTGCCCGGTGAGGCCGACAACCGCAAGGTCACGCATCCCGACGACCTCGAGTGGGCGCGCTCCAGGGTCGGTGCCCGATGATCGTCCGTGTCGGCCAGGGGTTCGACGTCCATCGGTTCAGTGACGACCCCGAACGTCCGCTGGTGCTCGGCGGGGTCACCTTCCCCGGTGAGCGCGGCCTCGTCGGCCATAGCGACGCCGACGCCGCGGCGCACGCCGTCACCGATGCACTCCTCGGTGCAGCTGGCCTCGGCGACATCGGCCAGCACTTCCCCGACACCGACCCGCAGTGGAAGGGTGCTGACTCGCTCCACCTGCTCCGCGAAGTCGCGGCCATGCTGCAGCGTGATGGTTGGCAGGTGGGCAACGTCGACTGCGCCGTCGTGTGCGAGGTGCCGAAGCTCGCGCCGCACAAGGACGAGATGCAGCGACTCCTCAGCGAAGCCGCCGGCGGACCCGTCACGGTGAAGGGGCGCCGGGCCGAAGGGCTTGGCGCGATCGGACGCAGGGAAGGGATCGCCTGTTGGGCGGTCGCCGTCATCACCCAGCACAACAGGGAGACATCGTGAAGCCAGCATCGTCGAAGGGCAGCAGCACCAAGAAGGGTGGCAAGGGCAAGGGTGGCAAGGCCATCGCTGCCCGATCCGCCAGCACCACGGCGAGCGCGGGTCGTCCGCCGCGTGAGCGCAGCGCCGGTGCCGCGCCCCGTTCGACGAGTTCGAAGTCGGGCGGCAAGTTCCAGTCGCGCGGGCAGGGCCGCACCGGCAAGGTGTCACCCACCGGCGCGCCGGCGAAGCAGCCGCACAAGACCCTCGGCGGCGAGCAGATCGAGGGCCGCCAGGCCGTGCGCGAACTCCTGCTCGCTGGCACCCGTCGCGCTCGCGAGATCTGGATCGCGAGCGACATCGACGACAACGACACCGTGCAAGACATCATGGACATCGCGGCGCACGAGCGAGTGCCGATCCAGCGCGTTGCCCGCAAGCGGCTCGAGATGGCGGCCAAGACCGAGGCGCCACAGGGTGTCATTGCGTTCGCCGACGGCGTGCCCGAGGCCGAGCTCGCCGACTTCGTGCTCCGCCGACCCGGCCGCCCATTGCCGTTCCTCGTCGCGGTCGACGGCGTCACCGATCCGGGCAACCTCGGCGCGCTGCTGCGCTGCTGCGACGGCGCCGGCGTGCAGGGCGTCGTGCTCCCGCGTCACCGCGCGGTGCATGTCACCCCGACGGTCGCGAAGTCGGCGGCCGGCGCGGTCGAGCACGTGCCGATGGCGATGGTCGGCGGTCTCCCGTCGGCGCTCACCACGATCAAGGAGCAGGGGATCTGGGTGGTCGG
>JBMOFX010000374.1:0-2193 GCA_049318665.1 Ilumatobacteraceae bacterium
TCGGCACGGGTAGCGCACTCTGCCTCGACCTGGCGGCGAACGCAGAGCGTCGCGCCGTGCCGAGCGGCAGCTCTGGCGTGTCAGCCGAGCGTTTGAACGCGCAGCGATCACCCGGCGTTGACTGCCTGCCCGTAGCGCTGCCTTGCGGCCTCTCCCGACGTGCCGACCATCGCTCCGATCGCAGCCCACGTGTGTCCGTCGTGCCGTGCTCGGATGACGGCATCGCCGAGCTCGCGCTCGGCAGCAGCGCGGGCGAGAAACGCCTCCCGAACGGCCTGCAGAGCCGTCGCATCGCGCACGTCAGAGGGTTCAGCTCGTTCGAACCGAGCTGCCAACTCATCGGCATGGTCGAGGATCTCTTGGGCGGTGCGGGGCATCTCGATCACCTCAGGTACTTCGGTCGTGCTGTCATGGCGTGGACGATGATTGGGCCATCAGCGCTGTCAACCACTCCGATCTCGAGCAGGTTGCCGGCGACGTCGGCCCCGACGAACATCACGAATCCCTCATCGAGGTCCTCGACGAACATCGGGTGATTGAACGCGTGCAGCATGTCGTCGTCGTGGATGCCGTGCTTTCGCGCACTGGTTGCGATCGGGGCGCAGCCACGCTCACAAGGTAGCTTGCACCCGCTCACTTCGCAAGTTAGCTTGCATCGCCTGTGGTGGCGCCTAGCGGCAGATCTGGCGCGGGAAGGCAGGCAAGGCTGAGGCGACGCTGGACACCCTCACGTCGGGTGAACGGTTTGAGGCGATGCGCCGCGTTCCTCGCCCAGTTCGATGAGAGCGAGCGAGACCAAGGGCGGCAGTTGGGACTTGTGTGTTGCCCGATCCGGCGCCCGCAGGTCCTCGCGGGCGCCGGATCGGAGCAGCTGTAATGTCGTTCGGCTTGGTCGCCGTGTCAGCGAGTCGTGATGGAGATGAGCGTGTCGTTGGCGACGGTGGGGAGTTCTGCGACCGTGACGAAGTAGCCGTTCTCGCCGACCTCGGAAGTGACCGTGCCGTTGTTGAACTCGATCGTCGCTTCCTGTGAGCCGACCGGCGCTTGGCCGTACACGGTGAACGTGCTGGTGTCACCATTGACGGCAAGCGTGTACTCAGCCCACGTGCTCTCCGGATGTGCCTCCGCTCGCGGGACTGGCCCGCACCCTGCGCTTCCGCCGCCTTCGCTGTCCTCGAAGATGACGTCGGCGTGGCTGGTGGCGTCGTCGAAAGTCCAGTACTCGATGCGCTGGCCCCCATACGTGGTCGTCGCGACCAGTTGGGCCGTGGCAGGGTCAAGCGAGCAAGCACCTCCGGCGTTGTCGGCGGTGAGCTGTCGGACCACGTCCACGGCGCTGGACTGTTCAGGTGTGAGCGCGTTGAATGCTGCATAGGCGGCGCCGCCGGAGACGATCAGGCCTCCGAGTGCGGCGCCTGCGAGCCACCGTCGGCGGGTCCGAACGGAGCGCCGTGAACGGTGCGGGGTGCTTGGTGTCGTGACGGCCATGATCTCCTCCAGGAGGGTCTGTTCCCCGGTGTCGACCGCGAGTTGGTTGATCTGCGCGTCGCTCATCAGCGCTGAGGTGATGAGGCGATCGAGTTCTTCGTCGTTCATGGCGTGATCTCCTCGGGTCCGTGGGAACGAGGTGCGGGTTGCGCCTCGACCGGTACATGTCCGTCGTCTTCGTCGCGTCTCAACATCTCGCCCGTGCGGGCGATGTCGCCGCCGAGTTGTGTGCGCAGCTTCGCTCGCGCTCGCTGGAGAAGGGTGCGTACGGTGCTGCTATTCATCTGCAGGACGATGGCGATCTCCGCCGGCGTGAGCTGCTCGCCGAGAGTGAGAAGCATCACTTCGCGTTCCAGCGGCTTCAATCGGTGGAGGGCATTGCGGACGAGGTGTGCGGTGTCATCGCGGGCGAACTCCGCTGCCTGGCTCTGCTCGCGCAGTTGCTCCCGTAGACGCTCACCGAGTCGCTCTCGTCGACGTTGGCCACGGCGATCGTTGTTGATCACGTTTCGTGCGACGCCGAACAGCCAGAGTCGGGTGTCGGGCTCGGGTGGCATCGCGTCGATCCGTCGCCAGGCCACCAGCATCGTGTTTGCGACGACGTCAGCAGAGTCAGGGAGGTTGGCGCATCTCCGAGCGGCGAAAGCCAGCAAGGCGCGGGCGTGAGCTGTGTAGGCAGCGCGGAAGCGGTCCTCCCGATCGGTC
>JBMOFX010000375.1:0-2175 GCA_049318665.1 Ilumatobacteraceae bacterium
CGCCGAAGCTGATGGCCGCTTCGCGAGGCGTGTACGGCACCTCGCGCAGCCCGAGCGAGGTGAGGCGGATGCACGGCGGCACCGAGTAGATCACTGCGGCGACCACACCCGCACCGCGTCCCGCGCCGAACAGGAACACCACCGGGATCAGATAGACGAACTGGGGCATCACCTGGGCCGTGTCGAGGAACGGGCGCAGCGCAGCGCTCACCCGATCGGAACGACCTGCCCACAGTCCGAGCGGCACGGCGATCAGCACGCTGATCACGATCGCCACCACCACCTGACTGAGCGTGTCCATCGCGAGATCCCACATCTGCGTTCGGCCCGTCGGGCCACCAGGGATGGTGCCCATCGTGCCGATCGCGGCGAGGCACCCCGCGACCGCGATCGCGAGCCGCCACCCCTTGCTCGCATAGGCGAGCAACGCGAACGCGAGCACGACGAGCAGCCACGGCATCCACACGAGGAACTGACGCATCGGTTCGAGCAGGTCGCGGACCAGCCAGTCATTGATCGCCTGCGTGCCGCCGATGATCGGAACACCGGTGCGGATGTTGCGCTGGACCCACGCGACGGCTGAGTTGATCGGGCCGCTGATGTCGACGGTGAGCGCCGAAGGAAAGGTGTCGGCCCCGAACACTCGCCCCAGGCCGACCGCGACCACGACGGACCCGACCGCGATGAGGTTGCCGACTCGCTGACTGACGGCGGGGAGCCGCACCAGTGGCGGCCGTGTCGATGTCGGTCGCTCGGCCGTCGTGATCCGGTCGAGCGCGACCGCCAAGAGCACGATCGACAGGCCGGGGACGAATGCCGCGCCGACGTCGTTCTTCTGCAGGCCCTTGAGCACCTCGTTGCCGAGCTCGCCGGCGCCGAGCAGCGACGCGATCACGACGATGCCGAACGCCATCATGATCACCTGGTTGAGACCGAGCAGGATGGTGCGCCGTGCCATCGGCAACTGGACCTTGAACAGCTGCTGCCGGGGTGTGCACCCGAACGACTCACCCACCTCGTTGAGGACGACGGGTACCTGGCGAATGCCGAGGTTGGTGAGCCGCACCGCAGGAGGTACCGCGTAGATGACACTCGCCACCACGGCCGGTGGGTATTTGATGCCGAAGAAGACTACGACCGGGATGAGGTACACGAACGCCGGCATCACCTGCGCCGTGTCGAGGAACCCCCGGATCACGCCTTGCGCACGGTCGGACCGCGCCGACCAGACCCCGAGTGGCACGCCGATCGCCATCGCGATGACCACCGCAACGAGCATCAGCGACAGCGTCACCATCGCTTTGTCCCACTGCCCGAGGACAGCGACACCGAGCATCGCGGCGACGCCAGCAGCCGCGGCTCGGAATCCACCCGTCCGCCATCCGATCGCGCCGACGAGTGCCATCACCCCGGGCCAGCGCAGCGCGTTGAGCACATCGATGGTCGACTCGACCGCCCACTTGATGCCCTCGGACAGCGGGTTGAAGATGCCGGTGAAGAGCCAATGCGTCTGGTTGTTCTGAACCGTCCAGAGGTAGCGGTCCTTCACCCAACGCTGGAGGCCGATGTCGAGCCACGATGGCACGTCGTGCTGGGCGACCAGCGCGAGCAACGCCAGCACGCCGAACACGGCGGTTGGAATCACCCAGCGACGGGTGGGGTCAAGTCGAAACGCCGGAGCGGTGGTGGAAGCGGTTGCGAGTGCCACCGCTCAGGACTCCTCCTGCGCGATCACGGAGAGCACACTGATGCGGTCGATGGACCCCACCGGTACGCCGCCTGCATCGACGACCCGGAACGGGAGGTCGTGGTGGGCCACTCGGCCGATCACGTCGCGAACCATCGCATCCGCATCGACATCCCCGGCGAACGAACCCTCGGTGACGTTGCCCATCACGGCCGACACGGGCACCACGTGCGAGCGCGGCACGTCACGAACGAAGTTGCGGACGTAGTCGTCGGCGGGGTCGAGCACCACCTCGGCCGGGGTGCCCACCTGCACGAATCGTCCGTCGCGCATGATCGCGATGCGGTCGCCGAGGCGGAGTGCCTCCGACAGGTCGTGGGTGATGAACACCATGGTCTTGCGCACCTCGCTGCGCAGCCGGATCACCTCATCCTGCATCTCGCGGCGGATGAGCGGGTCGAGCGCAGAGAACGGCTCGTCGAACAGCA
>JBMOFX010000376.1:0-2156 GCA_049318665.1 Ilumatobacteraceae bacterium
GGCGCAGTTGTTGGCGCAGCCCGATCCGGTGATCTGGGGGTTGCCGTTGCCGTTGAGGTTGAGGTTGGTGCCTCGCAGGGCGGCGCCGCTGCCGGAAGGCTTCGTGATGCCGGCGAAGTTGAATCGAGTCGCGGCGGACCCGGCCGCACCCCTGACGCCGGTGAGGTAGCCGCCGAGGAAGACATTGTTGCCGGTGATCGCGATCGAGTTGATGCTCGCCGAGGCATTGGGGCTGACGTTCGGGTCCCAGGTCGTTACCGCGGTCGAGGCGCCGACGGCCTTCGCGGCTGCGTTGTTCCTCGTGTTGCTGTTGACCGAGGTGAAGCTGCCGCCGAAGTAGACGTTCGTGTCGTCCGTGGCCATTGCCTTGATCGGGCCGTTGGTGTTGGGGTCCCAAGTGGTAAGCGCGCCGGCCGTGCTCACCGCCGCACCGTTGTTGCGTGTGCCGGTGGTCGTGGCTGTCACGGAGCTGAAGCTGCCGCCGAAGTAGACGTTGCTGCCCGAAACGACGAGTTCATCGACCGTGCCGTTGACACTGGGAGCCCACGATCCGAGGCTTCCGCCTGTGGTCACGACCGCGAGGCGGTTGCGGGTATTCGAAGATCCGAGGGTCGTGAACGAACCCGACATGTAGACGTCGCTGCCGGAGAGGGCAAAGTCGGTGACCGTCCCGTTGGTGTTCGGGTCCCAGCTGGTGTCGAGCGTGCCGTCGGTGTTGAACGCGGCTGCGTTGTTCCGGGTCGTCGAGTTGGCCGTGGTGAACGTGCCGCCGACGTAGAGCTTCGTACCCGAGAACGCGAGGGCTTGGACTGTGCCGTTCAACGTCGGGGTGAAGTTCGTGTCGAGGCTCGAGTCCGCGTTGATGTGCGCGATGTAGGAACGGGAGGTGCCCTTCACGGTCGTGAACGAACCGCCGATGTAGAAGCCACCGCTGTTGTCATAGGCGATCGCGTTGACGGCGCCATTGGTGTAGGCGCCCGAAGCGGCGTTGGCCGGAGTGGCGATGACAGCGGCGGCGACAGCCAGCGCAGCGAGGCTGCCAATGATGGCCGCAAGAATCCTCGACCTTCCTGACGTATTCAGTTTCGGGGCTGTGAGCGTTGCTGGCACTTGGGCGTCCTCCTTGTGGGCTGCGAGTCTGAGGCAGCTGACTTTGATGGTCGACTGTTGTTTGCGATCTGACAATAAAACAGCGGAACAGTCGAATCGAAAACGGAGCATACCGAAGTCGGCGCGACGGGGCAACCGCGAACCGACAATCGGCAGAACTACGCGCGAACAACTGACTGAAGACCGCAACTTCGGCCCCTGGTCCGTGTAATAATCGGCGATGATGCCGAACTCAATCAGGCGACTGTTTGCGCTCTTGGCCATCGTCGCCGCCAGTGGAACAGTCGCTGCAGTTGGGGCCTCCGGTGCCCTGGCAGCCTCGCCGTCCGGCCCGCTGGCGCTGATCGGCTCGGGGATCTCCGGGAGTCGACTGAGCGTCGGGATCTCCTCTTCCGGCGTCAAGACCGCAGCATGGAAGCAAAACCTCGGCCCCTGGGCCAACCCGACGGGGAGCTCGGTTCGGGCTTCGCGCACAGTTATGACCACCACGGTGGTGACGGTCGGCCGCGGCAAGTCGCGCAAGCGGGTTCGCAAGACGAAGGAGGTGACAAAGCCCCTGACGATCTACAGTCGGGAGGGCCGGTCGGTCTCCGAGGTCGCTTCCGCCACCACTCCAGCCGGAGTGACCACGGTCGCCTGGACGGTCGCCGACCTCGAAGGCAACACGGTTGGGCTGTTCAGCCGCCGCATCGGCGCCAACGGCAGGCTCGGGCCGACAGTGGACATCAAGCCCGAGGGCTCGAGAGCGCGCGACCTTCGGGTCGCATCGGCTGCGAACGGCAGAACGCTCGTCCTCTGGCGCAGCGACGACACGCTCGTGTCGTGGGTCGAGGCCCGGGCGATCGACGCCGCCGGGAACCTCGGCAAGGTCCTCCAACTGACTCCGAGTCGAGGTGGGTATTTCAACATCGCGCTCGCGGCGCGGGCCGACGGCTCGTTCGATGCCGTTTGGCGCAACACCACAGGGGTCATCCCGATCACTCAGGCGGTCCGTGTCTCGCCCCGCAGCACGGTTGCTGCGCCCATCAACCTCGGCAACCCCGTCA
>JBMOFX010000377.1:0-2140 GCA_049318665.1 Ilumatobacteraceae bacterium
CTCGCCGCCAACACCGGCATGCGCCGCGGCGAAGTGCTCGGGCTCACGTGGCGCAACGTCGACCTCGACAAGGCGCGACTCATCGTCGAGCAACAAGTCCAGTCCGTCGAGTACGAAGCGAGTGTCGCCGACGTGAAGACCGCCGGCAGCCGCCGCACCATCGACCTCGATCCGCGCACCGTCGCCCTGCTCAAGACCTGGCGACGCCAACAACTCGAGCAACACCTCAGCACCGGCCGCCGCAGCGACGATGAGTTCGTCTTCAAGCACCCGTATGGCGGCTCGATCCATCCCGACCTGTTCTCACAGTCCTGGAGCCGGCTCATGGACAAGAGCGAGGTGCGACGAATCCGCCTCCACGACCTCCGCCACACCCACGCCAGCATCCTGCTGAAGGCCGGCGTCCCCGTGAAGGTCGTCAGCGAACGCCTCGGCCACAGCAGCCCCGCCTTCACCATGACCGTCTACCAACACGTCCTCCCCGGCATGCAAGCCGACGCAGCGGCTGCGTTTGGCGACGCAGTGTTCGGCAGCTAGACCCAGGTGCCTTCGAACACAGATCAATCGTTGTACTCCGAAGATTCGACCGTTCGGGAGATCGCTGCCGGACACTACGGAATCCAACGTATTCTCTTGGCCGATGGAGATCCTGAACGTCTCGGTTGATGTTGGCCCTGGCGCGTCACCAGCCCAGCTGGAGACTCTCGTTCGATCGGTACGAGTGGCGGCCCACATCGGCTACGAAGCCCAATTGCGTCTTGTTCAACGGGCCGCTCTGGAGCAAGCGAGATTTCCGACCGATGCCCAACTGCGGGGCGCAGCTGACCAACCTGCTCGCTGGCGGGAGAGCATCCGCGAACGAGCACACGAACATCTCGAGGTTCGGCGAACTCTGTCAGGCCTGCTCGACGAATTCCCGTACCGTTGGTGGCCCCTGTCGGACTTTCTGGAGCACGTACGGGGTAGTACTCCGGCCGGCTTCCTCGCCCGCCTCTCAGCCCTGGGCTATGGACGCATGTTCGGACGTGGCGGATCCTGGCCAATGGAGACGGTCCCCGGTCTGGACATCGTTGACCCGCAGTTCTACGAAGCCCTCGTCGCGATTGAGGTCTCGCGACGTGCGCCTACCGAGCTCTTCGTACGCAGTATCCGATATGAGAATCCATTTGGCGAGGAGCTGGGTGCCATAGGGACTGGAGCGGAAGCCCTCTCCACGACCGCAGGAGCCATAGAAGCACTCGCCACGCTCCCTGACAGGCGAGCCGTTTCAAGACTAAATCGAAGAGTCGCTGAGGCCACCGAGTACGACCAGATCAGGCAAGCACGACAAACGACCGATCGAGGCGACCTCGAGAATGAAATCCTGGAGCAGGAACTCCTGGCCCGAAAGATCCAAAACCTAATGTTGCTCGGGCTCAGCACCGAGGAGCAACGGCGGGTCATCATTAGGTTGTTCACGGCCGGCGGCCACCACGACTTGGCCGAGGCAGCAGGGGCCCTCGACGAACTCGAGGTCTCTGCGCTCCTTACACTCGCTGCGCTCGAACCATCAGTCCAGCGCAGCACTGAACCCGACCCAAGCTGACGTTAAGGCGTCGCAGCCCGTCGCTGGAGACCGTTCGGGGCCACCCGAGGCACCCGGCGGAGAACGGATGGTGCGTCACGTGACAGTGTGGCGCAGGCGTCAATGGGAGCCGAGATTCATGTGCTCGATCACACCGTCGCAATCGAGCAGGCATCGATTGCAGAGAACCGACATTCCCGCTTTCCATATTGGCCCGAGTTCAACCTGCAGCTTCTCCAGGGGCACCGACACTCGGTCGATACGGGCGTCTGGGAAGGCCGGCCGCCGCACGAGAGAGACCTCTGTGAGGTCGGCTCGGGTGATGACGCGAACACACCGCTCGTTGCCATACATTCGGCCCGTCACGTGCTCGCATTCATCGGGACTCCGCCCGCATATCGAGCACTCGGCGGCCTCAACGACCACCCCCACGCTCATGCCCAGGCGATTGTGAGCAAGGGCTACCGGGCAGTCCTGGAAGTACTCGGTGCCCTCCTGCCCGAGTCGACACCCGAAGAGATTTCGCACTTCCCGCCCCGCCTTGTCGAGCGCGTCGTGCGCCTCTTCAAAGCCATC
>JBMOFX010000378.1:0-2130 GCA_049318665.1 Ilumatobacteraceae bacterium
TGCCCGGCACGTTCGCCCAGGTGGGCATGGAGTACGGCCACAAGTACGGCGGCGCATCGTTCGAACTGTTCGCTCGCATCAGCGAGAAGAACCACGCGCACTCCACCCTCAACCCGCTCGCTGCCTACTCGAAGCGCTTCACGCTCGACGAGATCATGAACGACATGATGATCGCCTACCCCAACACGCGGCCGATGTGCTCTGCCAACTGCGATGGCGGCGCGGCAGCCGTCGTCGTGAGCGAGACGAAACTGCGCACCCTGTCGCTCGAGCAGCAGCGCCGGGCGGTGAAGGTGTCAGCCTCGGTGCTCACGACCGATCCGTGGCAGGAGGCGTGCCAGGTTCTTCCCGACGTCAACACGCTCACCCGCAACGCCGCGAAGCAGGCGTACGAGCAGGCGGGCATCGGCCCGGACGACCTCGACCTCGTCGAACTGCACGACTGCTTCGCGACTGCCGAACTGGTCCACTACGACAACCTGATGCTGTGCCCGGAGGGTGGCGCTGTCGACTTCTTCGAGTCGGGTGCGCCGTGGCGTGACGGCTCGAAGCCGGTCAACGTGTCGGGCGGGCTCCAGTCGAAGGGGCACCCCATCTCGGCGACGGGCATCGCCAACATCTGGGAGATCTGCCACCACCTTCGTGGCGAGGCGGGCGACCGTCAGATCGAAGGTGCCAAGGTCGGCCTCGCCCACGTCATCGGGCTCGGCTCCGCGTGCGGTATTCACATCCTCGAGGCCTCAGCCGTCTGACGACGGCGTCGCTTCGTCGACGGCCCCCGTCAGACGAGCAGGCCGAGACGAGTTGCCTTCTCCACGGCGGAACCGCGGTTCGGCACGTCGAGCTTGCGGAGCACATGCGCCACGTGGGTCTTGACGGTCTCGGTCGAGACGTACAGCTTGCTGGCGATCTCGGCATTGCTCGAACCGGTCGCGAGCAGATGCAGCACCTCGCGTTCGCGCAGCGACAGCATCGGTTGGGCGGCCGTGTGCCACGGCGCCGCGAGCTGACGCATCGCAAGGGGATCGAGCACGCACATGCCATCGGCGACCGTGCGCACCGCTTGCACGAGTGACGACGAAGGGGTGTCGTTGCTGAGCACGGCGGTCACGCCGGCGATGACCGCAGCCGAGACAGCAGCGACGTCGGTCGAGCGAAGGAGCATCACGATGCGGACCTCGTCGGAGGCCTGTTGGAGTTCGCTCACCACGCTGTGACACGACTCGCCGGGGTTCGGTTGATCGAGCACCACCACGGGGTCACGGTGCAACCCGAGCATGGGGACGGCATCGTGCACGTGCGCCACTGCTGCCACCACGTCCAGGTCGGGCTCGCGTTCCAGCCGCAGTTGCACCGCTTCTCGGAGTACTCGGTGCTCGAGCACCACCACCACGGTCGTCATCACGCCAGTCATCCCTCCCGGCCTCATCGCTGCCGTCATGGGGTCGACAGTGCGCTGCCGCCCGAGTGGAGCAACCATCTCGGCCCAATTCACCACCTGACGTGGCATGTCGTGCACACGATGTGGTGAGCGCGTCACTGACGTGTAGTTCATTTGGGTGACAGCGGCACCGCGCAGATGTGCGGCTCACAATGAAGCACCCGGTACTTCCGCCAGGCGACCCTGATCGTCATTCTGTGAGAGTCCCGAACGGAGCTCGGGAGGCCCGGGGGTCACCCGGGGATCACAGGAGTGATTCGAGGAGCAAGCCATGACGAACCAGGGATCCACCATGATGGCACCGACGCCGACCGAGCAAGTGATCGACGACGCGCCCGACAACGACTTCGTCGATGGCAACGCATTGCTCTTTCGCCGTCGCCGCGACTTGCAGCAGCAGTTGCGTGAGCTCGACGAAGCGGTCACCCCGGCACGCGTGATCGTCCGCCTGCGCCGCGACATCGAAGACATCACGGCTGAGATCGTCCGGTTCAACCTCGGCCTCGTCCGGTCGTACTGCAAGCGCTTCACCGCCAACTCGAGCCGCGAGGACTCGGCGGACTTCGAGGCCGCCGGCATGCTCGGCCTGATGCGTGCGATCGACAGCTTCGACCCCGACCAGGGTCGCTTCGGTCAGTGGGCCTTCAAGCCGATCCAGCGTGAGGTGCTCCGCGCCGTGCGCGACGCCG
>JBMOFX010000379.1:0-2121 GCA_049318665.1 Ilumatobacteraceae bacterium
AAGATGGAGCGGCTCAAGCAGCGGCTGTACGAGGGGATGGCCGAGCGCGGCATCACCGGCGATGTGGCCGACGAGATCTTCATGAAGATGGCGGCCTTCGCGAACTACGGGTTCCCCGAGTCGCACAGCGTGTCGTTCTCGTATCTCGTCTACGCGTCGTCGTGGATCAAGTTCCACGAGCCCGCCGCGTTCTGCGCGGCGCTGCTCAACGCGCAGCCGATGGGGTTCTGGAGCCCGCACTCGCTGGTGCAAGACGCGCGCCGTCACGGTGTGATCGTGCGCACGCCCGACCTCAACGCGTCACCTGCGGTGGCGACGCTCGAACCGTGCACCGACTCGGTGGGTGGTGTCGCCGTGCGGCTGGGGATCGGGTCGGTGCGCAGCATCGGTACCGAGCTCGCCGAGCGGATCGCCGCCGGTCGGCCCTACAGCTCCATCGAGCACCTCGTGCGCACGGTGCCATCGCTCACCCAGGTGCAGCTTGAGGCGATGGCGACGGCCGGCGTGTTCGGCGAGTGTTTCGGCGCCGAGCGTCGCACTGCGCTGTGGGAGGTGGGGGCGGCCGTGCAGTCGCGCCCCGACCGGTTGGAGGGGATGGTCACCGGCGCAGTGGCGCCACCGCTGCCCGGCATGGACGAGATGGAGACCGCGGTGGCCGACCTGTGGGCGACGGGTGTTGCGCCCGATGGCCACCCCACGCAGTTCCTGCGCGCCGACCTCGCGCGTCGCGGTGTGGTCACCGCCGTTGGCTTGCACGACGTCGAGCCGCGCTCGCGTGTGCTGATCGCTGGTGTGGTGACGCACCGTCAGCGGCCGATGACTGCGCAGGGCACCACGTTCATGAACCTCGAGGACGAGACAGGTCTCATCAATGTCGTCATCTCGAAGGGGTGCTGGGCGCGCCACCGCGCCATCGCGCGTGATGCCTCTGCGCTGCTCATCCGCGGTCGCCTCGAGCGAGCCGAAGGAGTGATCAACGTGGTGGCCGAGCAGCTCGTGCCGCTCGCCGTGCCGGCCTCCAACGCGAGCCGCGACTTCCGCTGACGCCGGGCCTGGCTACGGTGCGGCCATGCCTCGCCCGTTCCGGTTCGCGCTGCAGTGGAACACCTTCGAGCACCCGTCGGAGATCGCGACGCTTGCACGTCACGCCGAGTCGCTCGGCTACGACGAGCTGTACAGCCACGATCACATCGGGATTGCCAACGCCGTCGATCCGTTCGTGCCGCTCATGGTCGCCGCGGCCGCGACCACGCGGTTGCGTGTTGGCCCGCTGGTCATCAACAACGAACTGCACCACCCGGCGCTGCTGGCGCGTACTGCCGCCACGGTCGACCGGCTCACCGAGGGTCGGCTCGTGCTCGGCATGGGGACCGGCTACAGCCAGGACGAGCACGATGCCATCGGGTTGGAGCTGCGCCCACCGCGTCAGCGAGTGGAACGGTTCGCAGAGTCGTTGCAGGTGCTGCGCGAACTCCTCGACGGGGGCGCATCACACGTCGACGGGGTGCACCACCATCTCGACGTGTCCGACCTCGGGGTGCGTCCCACCCAGACTCGGTTGCCGATCCTCGTCGGGGGCCACGGGCGCCGCGTCCTCGCCGCTGCCGCGGCCCACGCCGACATCATCCAGTTCACCGGCCTCACCCTCGATGCATCCGGCCAGCTATCAGCCGGTGGCTTCGACCTTGCGGCCATCGTCGAGCGCGCTCGCTGGTTCGACGAGATGGCGGGTGATCGCAATGACGACATCGAGCGCTCGACGCTGGTGCAGCACGTCGACATCGCCGATGACGCTGCGGGGCGCGTGGACGCCGTTGCCAAGCGCATCGGGCTCGCTCCCGACCGCGTCGCCACCTGTCCCTTCGTGTTCGTGGGTTCCGTTGCCCAGGTGATCGATCAGCTCGAACGGCTGCGCGAAGCGACCGGCATCAGTCACGTGGTCGTGCGCGACCCCGACGGCTTCGCCCCCGTCGTGGCCGCACTCGCCGGCCACTGATCTGGAGCGCCTGGGCAAGGAGCGCAGAACCCCACGAGCGGCCGATTCGAATGCGTAGACCTTGCCAAGGGCGCACATACCGGGCACTCGGCGCTACCTGCGGCGAAGGTCCGACCTTTGCCGTG
>JBMOFX010000380.1:0-2116 GCA_049318665.1 Ilumatobacteraceae bacterium
CCACGCCGCCGTACATGTTCTTGCTGCCGGGGAACGGACCGCGTTCGAGCAGCACGACCGACAGCCCGGCTCGCGCCAGCACGATCGCCGCGCAGGCGCCAGCTGGGCCAGCGCCAACGACGACGACATCGACGTCGGGCTCAGCCACCGAGCACCTCGAGGAGTTGGGTGAGGATCTCGTTCGCGTCGCCGACCACGGCAAGGTCGGCCAGTTGCATCATCGGGCAGTGCGCGTCGGTGTTGACCGACACGATGTGGTCGGGCTGGCCGAGTCCACTCGTGTGTTGAACGGCGCCACTGATCCCGAACGCGAGGTAAAGGCGAGGGTCGACCACCACGCCGGTGGTACCGATCTGCCGCTCGTGTTCGATCCAGCCGCGATCGGTGATCACGCGAGTGGCACCAACGCTCGCGCCGACGCGCGCCCCGAGCGCAGCGAGTTGGTTGAACTGCTCGCTTCCCGCGAGGCCGGCGCCACCGCCCACGATGCGCGACGCCTCGGCAAGGTCCATCGTGGCGGCGTCGGGTGGGAGCACCTGCTCGACCGCAGCATCGGGCGCCGCGCCTGCCTCGACGTCGATCGTGCGGACCTCGGTGGTCGCGTGCTCGCGGACGGGGTCGGCGCCACGGACGCCCACTTGCAACGTGGCCACGAACGCGTCGGGCGCGATCGAGGTGTGCATCGTGAGGCCGCCACCGCGAGCCATCACCACGCGCTCGTCGCTCACCTGGACAGATCCGGCAAACAACGGGCGGTCGAGCGCCGCCGCGAGTCGCGGTGCGAGATCACGACCGTCGGGCGACGAGGGCAGGACGATGATCGACTCCGCGGCGAGTGCCTCGGCGAGCACCTCCGCCCACGCACCAGGTCGGTAGTCACCGACCTCGCACAGCGTGATCTGGCCGGTCAGATGGGCGGCAGCTGCCGTAGTGCCCGAACCGATGAGCAGCACACGGTCGCCGCACTCGTCGGCGGTCTCGCCGGCGCCGGCGGGCAGCACGCCATCTCGAACGGGGATCACGGCGAGCACGGCGCCAGGTTAGAAGGCGGGTCGAGCGGATGCCTCGTCCGCCGCAAGGTCCTTCGTCATGCACAGGCTGTCGGGCGAGTCGGCGTAGGTGCCCCAGCACGCGCACTGTCGGAACCCGGCCCGTTCGTACATGCGCACGGCGGGCCCCAGGTACGCCGCGGTCTCGAGCGCGAGTCGGGTGGCGCCGAGGAGTCGGGCGCGTTGTTCGAGCGCGCCGAGGATCGCGAAGCCCACGCCTCGGCCACGCACTGCCGGATCGGCCCACATCCGCTTCACCTCGGCCGCAGCGCCGTTGTCGAACAGTCGGATCGCGCCGCAGCCGACCGCGATGCCATCGAGGCGCGCCACGAGGAAGCAGCCCGCTGTGTCCGCGACCTCCTCGACGTCGAGTTCGAGGAAGTGACGTCCGGGAAACGTGGTGAGGTGGGCGTCGAGCGAGTCGATGAGGCGTCGGGCGTCGGGACTGTCGAGCGGCTCGTCGTCGATCCGGAGATCGCTCACGCGATGCCTGCGCCCGCCCGCTCACCTTCCACGACGGCGGCGTGCGCGCGCCGCGGCGCGAGACAGTCGCCGACCCGCTCGACGCTCACCCCGGCGGCCTTCAGGTCGTGGTAGAGCCACTCGACCGGATTCGCGGGTACGGCCAACACGAGCCAATCGACGTGCCGGGTCTGGTTGACGCCGGTGGGATGGTGCAACAGGGTGAGCTCGCTCCCGGCGAAGCCCATCGGCACGAGGTCGGTCGACTGGGTGATGCCCTTGGCCCCGGCCCGCATCCACCAGTTCTCCATGTCGAGCGTGATGCCGAGGTCTTGGCCGACCACCATGCCAGGCGTGACGATCTCGACGTTGCAGCCGCGATCGGCGAGCAACTCGGCGACCGAGGTTGCGTGGTGGAACCCGATCTCGTCGACTACGACCACGTCGCCGTGTGGCGCCGCGCTGCCGTCGAGCACCTGGCGAACGTCGGCGACGTTCGGTGCGTCGGCGGGCACCCACCACGGTCGGGCCGCTTCGGCGCCGGTGGCCACGATCACGTGGTCGGGCTGCTTCTCCTCGACGAGCCCGGGCCACACGCCGACCCC
>JBMOFX010000381.1:0-2100 GCA_049318665.1 Ilumatobacteraceae bacterium
GTGTTCATCCTCGACACCAAGAAAGAGCACATCGCGGTCACCGAGGCGAACAAGCTCGGCATCCCGATCATCGCCGTCGTCGACACCAACGTCGACCCCGACGTGATCCAGTACCCGATCCCGGGCAACGACGATGCGATCCGCGCCAACGCACTCATGGCGCGCCTCGTCGCAGAGGCCATCGAAGAGGGTCGTTACATCTCGAACAAGCGCAACCCGCAGGCGGCCGCCGCGCCGAAGCGCACCGCTGAGGACGAGGCGGCGTTCGCCTCCGCCCAGGCCGACGCCCGTCGCGAAGCTGCCGCTGCGCAGGCCGAGCGTGAGGCCCGCCTCGCCGCCGCCCAGGTCGAGGCCGACGACGCCACCGACGCCGCCCCCGCGGCCGACACCACCGACACCACCGACACCACCGACATCGACACCACCACCGACGCCGCCCCCGCGGCCGACACCACGGAGGCCTGACCCCCCATGGCATTCACCGCAAAGGACGTCCAGAGCCTGCGCCAGGCGACAGGCGCCGGGATGATGGACGCAAAGAAGGCCCTCGAGGCCAACGACGGCGACATGGAGCAGGCCAAGCAGTGGCTCCGTGAGAAGGGCCTCGCAGCCAGCGCGAAGCGCGATGACCGCGAGAACACCCAGGGCGTCGTGGCGCTCGTCATCGAAGGCAACGTCGGTGCGATCGTGAAGCTCAAGAGTGAGACCGACTTCGTGGCCGGCAGCGACCAGTTCAAGGCCGAAGCCGACACGCTCGCCCGCCTGGTGATCGCGAAGGGTGAAGCGGCCGTGGCCGAGCGCACCGCCGAGCTCGAGGATCTGAAGATCGTCCTCAAGGAGAAGATCGAACTCGGCGAGGTCGTCCGGATCGAGGCTGCCCCCGGCAACGTGATCGACAGCTACCTGCACCTGCAGGGTGGGCGCGGCGTCAACGGCGTGCTCGTCGAGCTGTCCGGCGCCACGCAAGAGCTCGCCCACGACATTGCCGTCCACGTCGCCTTCGCTCGGCCGAAGTACCTCAGCCGGGCCGACGTTCCGGCCGACGTGCTCGAGCACGAGCGCCAGACACTCGAGACGATCAGCCGCAACGAGGGCAAGCCCGAGGCTGCGCTGCCCAAGATCATCGAAGGGCGCATCAACGGCTTCTTCAAGGACGTCGCGCTGCTCGATCAGCCCTACGCCAAGGACGACAAGCAGTCCGTCGCTCAGATCATCGGTTCGGCCAGCATCGTGCGCTTCGCGCAGGTGGAGATCGGCTGAGCTGATGAGCTCACCCCGCTGGCGCCGGATCGTCTTCAAGCCGTCCGGTGAGGCGTTGGCCGGTGCATCCGGCGCGGGGCTCGACGCGGCAACGCTCGACGCCACGGCCCGCGAGATCATCGCGGTGCGCGAGATGGGTGTCGACGTCGCGGTCGTCGTCGGTGGTGGCAACTTCTGGCGCGGCCGTACGGGCGCGATGTCCGGTATGGATGCCACGCAGAGCGACCACATCGGCATGCTCGGCACGGTGATGAACGCGCTCGCACTGCAGGATTCGCTCGAACGCTGTGGCCAGGTGACGCGCGTGCTCAGCGCCATCGAGATGCCGCGCATCGCCGAGCCCTACATCCGTCGCCGCGCCATGCGGCACCTCGAAAAAGGTCGCGTCATCATCTTCGCGGCCGGCACCGGCAACCCGTTCTTCACCACCGACACGGCCGCCGCGTTGCGCGCCGCCGAGATCGACGCAACCGCGTTGTTGAAGGGCACGCACTCCGGTGTCGACGGCGTCTACAGCGCTGATCCGCGGCGCGATGCCGAGGCGACGAAGTTCGACGAGATCGACTACCTCGACGTGATGACGAAGGATCTCAAGGTGATGGACGCAACCGCGATTGCGTTCTGTCGCGATAACGGCATCCCCATCGTGGTGTTCGACATGTCGACCCCCGGTGCGTTGCAGAAGATCCTCGGGGGCGAGAAGGTCGGCACGATCATCCACGCGAGCGCTCCGGCCATGCGCCGCCGTCGCCACGACGACCCGCCGCTCTGAGTACGCTGTTCGAGTGACCGAAGAGACGCTCCTCGACGCCATCGACAAGATGGAGAAGGCGGTCGAGC
>JBMOFX010000382.1:0-2094 GCA_049318665.1 Ilumatobacteraceae bacterium
CCTGCGAGGCGTCGTTGGTGTGCAGGGTGGCGAACACGAGGTGACCGGTCTCGGCCAGCGTCAACGTGATGGCGATGCTGTCGAGGTCGCGCATTTCGCCGAGGAGGACCACGTCGGGGTCTTCACGAAGAGCGTTGCGGAGGCCGTCTTCGAAGCTGTGCACATCGCTGCCGACTTCGCGTTGGTTGATCATCGCGACCTTGTGCTTGTGGAGATACTCCACCGGGTCCTCGATGGTGAGGATGTGGCAGGGCTTCGTCTCGTTGATGCGGTCGATCATCGCGGCCAGCGTCGTGCTCTTGCCCGAGCCGGTCGGGCCGACGACGAGCACGAGCCCGTAGGGCTTGTTGAGCAGTTCGTTGGCGGCCGGGGGGAGACCGAGCTCCTCGAGCCCGCGGATGCGAGCAGGCACGACACGAAGGGCGACGGAGATGCTGCCGCGCTGCATGAACGCGTTGCCACGGAATCGTCCGAGCTCGGGGATGCCGAACGAGAAGTCCGTCGATGAGATTTCCTTGAGCTCGCGACGGTGATCGTCGTCGAGCAACGACAGGGCGTATCGCTCGCAATCCTCGGGGGTGAGGACCGGGACACCCTCGAACGGCACGAGCACGCCGTCGCGTCGCACCGTTGCCGGACGACCCGACGTGAGGTGCAGGTCGCTGGCGCCGGCGGTGACGGTGGCCTGGAGGTAGCTGTAGAGCGTCGGGTCGGGAGTGGGCATCTGAGTATCCTCTGGTCGTTCGACGCTCTCGTGAGCGGTGTCCGGTCTGAAGGGCGTATGGCTGTCGGTGTGTTGGTGGCGGTCGCCACCCTGTTCGGGTTGCTGATCGGTTCGTTCCTCACCGTGGTCACCGATCGAGTGCCGCGAGGGGAATCGATCGTGGCGCCCCGATCGAGGTGTGGTGCCTGTGGCACCACACTCGGTCCGGTCGACCTCGTGCCGGTGGTGAGTTGGGTGGTGTTGCGCGGACGGTGCCGACGTTGTCGATCTTCTATCGGCACGGAGTCGCTCGTTCTTGAACTCGGAACTGCAGCACTCTTCGCGGTCATCACGTTGGAGTTCCAGGCGTCGTGGGCGGCGGTGGCGTTCTGCATCCTTGGCGCGGGCCTGCTGGCACTGTCGATCATCGACCTCCGTACCAAACGGCTACCGCGCGAGATCACGTACATGACGCTGGCGCTCGGCGCGCCGTTCCTGGTGCTCGCTGCACTGGTGGAAGACGAGCCGCGCCGGATCCTCACCATGGTGGCCGGTGCGCTCATCGCGCTTGCCTTCATGGGGATCGTGTACACCGCGAGTCGTGGTGGTCTGGGTGACGGAGACGTGAGGCTGTCTCCGTTGCTCGGTGCGTACCTCGGTTGGCTCGGCCTGGGGTATGTGCCGGTCGGGCTGTTCCTGGGATTCCTGTTCGGCGCTGTCGTCGGAGTCGCCGCGATGGCGATCGGCACCGCTGGCCGCAAGACTGCGATCCCGTTCGGACCGTTCCTTGCCGCCGGCACCATCGTTGCGGTGTTCATCGGCGACTGGGTGATCGACGTGGTCTGGCGCTGACGCCAAGACAACCGAGCTTCGTGCGATCAGGCGCCGTTCACCTGGCCGAGCACGCCGTACATCGCCGACACGAGCGCCATCGCGACGAAACCCACGATCGCGCCGACGAAGATGATCATGATCGGCTCGAACATCGCGGTGAATTTCTGAATGCGCCCGGTCAACTCACGGTCGAAGTAGTGGCTGGCCACCTCGAGTTGTTGGTCGAGCGTTCCCGTTTCCTCACCGACTTTGAACATCTGACGCGCCGCGCCGGGAAAGAGACCGGTGGCGGAGAGGGGTTGCGCGAATCCGGCACCTTCCAGCATCACCGTCTGCGCTTCCTCGAGCTTCGCGCCGTACACGGTGTTGTCGAGCGCATCAGTAGCAGTCTTCAGCGCGTCGGGAAGTGGAACACCTGCCTTCAACATCGCCCCCAAAATACGGCAGAAGCGCTCGAGGATGGAGTACGAGACGATGCCGCTGATGATCGGCAAGCGCAACATGAGCCGGTCCTTCACCGGCTTGCCGCTCGACGTCTTCAAGAGCCAGAAGAGGAC
>JBMOFX010000383.1:0-2088 GCA_049318665.1 Ilumatobacteraceae bacterium
TCGACACACCCTGGTCGCGGTACACCTTCTGGACCTCTTCGACGAGGTACAGCTGCGTCTCGCGGATGCCCTTGATCTCCATGATCTCCTTCGGATCGAAGGGACCATCGGTGAGCGGATCACCGGCGCGGACATCCTGACCGTCGGTGACGGTCGGACGGCTGCCGGTCGGGAGGATGACCTGGTGCTCTTCGCCCTGGTCGTCGATGACGGAGATCGGGATGCCCTTGCCCTCGTCCTCGGCGATGCGGATGACGCCCGAGGCGCGAGCGAGGCGGGCCGAACCACGCGGGGTGCGTGCTTCGAACAACTCGACCACGCGAGGCAGACCACCGGCGATGTCCTTGCCTGCCACACCACCGGTGTGGAAGGTACGCATCGTCAGCTGGGTGCCGGGCTCACCGATCGACTGTGCGGCGATGACGCCGACGGCCTCGCCGAGCTCGATCGACTTGCCCGTCGCGAGCGACCGGCCGTAGCAGAGCGCACACACACCGAGCTCGGCATCGCAGGTGAGCACCGAACGGACACGCAGGCGGGTGATCGTCGGATCATCACGCAGCGCTGCCATCTCGGGATCTCCGACGATGGTGTTGCGCGTGAGCACCGAGCCGTCACCGAGGGTGATGTCTTGCAGGAGCGCACGTCCGAACAGCTTGGTCTCGAGGTAGGCGCGCTTGTTCGAGGTGTCGGGGCCGACGTGCTCGATCCACACACCGAGGTTCGAGCCACAGTCGGGCTCACGAACGATGAGCTCTTGCGCGACGTCGACGAGACGACGGGTGAGGTAACCGGAGTCGGCGGTACGGAGCGCGGTGTCGACGAGACCCTTACGGGCACCCGGCGTAGCGATGAAGTACTCGAGCGTCTCGAGGCCCTCACGGAAGTTCTTCTTGATCGGCCGCGGGATCATGTCACCACGAGGGTTCGCAACGAGGCCGCGCATGCCGGCGATCTGGCGCATCTGGGTCATGTTCCCTCGGGCGCCCGAGCCGACCATCATGTCGATCGGGTTGAACCGCTGCGACTTGAACTCGACCTCCATCGCCCGCTGCACTTCGGCGGTGGCATCGGTCCAGATGCGCACCTCCTGCTGGCGGCGCTCGCCGTCGGTGATGATGCCGCGCTTGAACTGCGTCTCCACCTTGTCGGCCTGCGCCTCGTGGCGATCGAGGATCTCCTTCTTCGCCTTCGGCGTCTTCACGTCGTCGATCGACACGGTGAGTCCGCTCTGCGCCGCGTAGCGGTAGCAGAGGTTCTTGATCGCGTCGAGGGCGGCGGCCACCTCGGACTTCTTGTAGTTGTCCGACAGACGCTCGACGATGACACCCATCTCACGCTTCTTGATGAGCTCGTCGATGTGACCGAAGCGGGCCGGATAGTCGGCCGGGAGTGCCTCTTCGAACAGCAGACGGCCGGGCGTCGAGGTGAACACGTCGATCGAACCGTCGGCCAGCGGCCGGCGCATCACCAGCTTCTCGTGGAGGTTGAGCGAACCCTCGTCGAGCGCACGCAGCACCTCCCACGTGTGACGGAACACGCGCGGCGTCACCGTGGTGGCGTCGAGCTCTTCGGTGAGGTAGTAGCCACCGATGATGAGGTCTTGGCTCGGGGTGACGATCGGGCGACCCGACGCAGGCGACAGGATGTTGTTCGCGCTGAGCATGAGCACGCGGGCCTCGGCCTGCGCCTCTGCGCTGAGCGGAACATGGATGGCCATCTGGTCACCGTCGAAGTCGGCGTTGAAGGCGGTGCACACCAGCGGGTGGATCTGAAGCGCCTTGCCCTCGACCAGCACCGGCTCGAAGGCCTGGATGCCGAGGCGGTGCAGCGTTGGTGCACGGTTGAGGAGCACCGGGTGCTCCTTGATGACGTCTTCGAGGACGTCCCACACCTGCGGGCGACGGCGCTCGACCATGCGCTTCGCGCTCTTGATGTTCTGCGCGAGCTGCTGATCGACGAGGCGCTTCATGACGAACGGCTTGAACAGCTCGAGCGCCATCAACTTCGGCAGACCGCACTGGTGCAGCTTGAGCGTCGGGCCGGCCACGATGACCGAACGGCCCGAGTAGTCGACGCGCTTGCCGA
>JBMOFX010000384.1:0-2069 GCA_049318665.1 Ilumatobacteraceae bacterium
AGACTCGGCTCCAGCGACGGTTGCTTCGTTCGACTCGTCGCCGCAGATCCGCACGCCGAGCGCGAGCCGCCCACCGATCACCTGCCGCACGGCAGCGACGATCTCCACGAGCAGACGTGCCCGGTTGTCGATGGTGCCGCCGTACTCGTCGGTGCGGCGATTGGTGGCCGGCGACAGGAAGCCGCGCACGATCGACGAGTGGCTGCACTGCAACTCGATGCCATCGAAGCCGCCCTCGGCACAGTGCTCGGCAACGAGTGCGTAGCCGGCGACGATCTCCTCGATGTCGGCTCGGTCGACCGCCTTCGGGACTTCGCGGAAGAGCGGATCGGCCACCGGCGACGGAGCCCACACGGGCAACCGCGAGAACATCGACGACGCCTGCCCGCCGTTGTGGTTGATCTGGGCGAAGATCGGTGTGCGGTAGCGGTGCACCGCATCGGTGATCCGCTTGTAGCCGGGGATCACGTCGCGATGGAAGCCGTGGATCAACTTCTCGTACGGCCAGTCGGTGGGATGCGTGGAGTGCTCTTCGGTGATGATCAGCCCGGCACCGCCGGCGGCACGCGCTGCGTAGTACGCCGCGTGCTGCTCGGTCGGCTTGCCATCTCGCGCGTAGTTCGTGAGATGCGCGCTGAACACGATGCGGTTGCGCGTGGCGACCGGGCCGAGGTCGAGGGGCGTCCAGAGGTACCGGTACGACATGCGATCAATCTACGGGCGGCTGTGACGGTGACGACTTGGCTTCCACCCAGCGCTGCACCTTCGGGAGCAGCGTCGCGAGGGCGATGGTGCCGGCGAGGAGCACGGAGAACCCGATGAGGCGGTACCTGCCGTAGACCGTGGCGACGACCGCACCACCGATGATCAGGCTGAGGGCCGAGAGGGCGAGGAGGAGCTTGCCGGAGCGGCTGTTGGTCACCTTGGTGGTAGCGCTCGCAGCAGTGGTGGAGGCACGCTCGAGGGCGATTGCGGCCCACGTGAACTCCGTCGCGAGGATCGCGAGGCCGACGATGATGATGAGGACACCGGGTCCGGGCAGGACCAGCATCGTGATGCCGGCGCCGAGCACGCCGAACCCGAGCAGTGTGACGACGAGCCGACGGGTGTTGCGAGCGATCCATCGCAGCCACGCCAGCGGGGAGTACCAGCTGTTGATGCTCATCGGTTCATCAGTCCCGACTCGACGATCTTCGCGCTCAGCACCCGTCCCATTGCACGGAGAGTCTTGCAGCGATCGGCGCCGAGCGCCTGCCAGGGGGCGGCAGCGAGGCGATCCGTCAGGTCCTCGATGCGTTCGCGCTGCGCGCGCCCTGCATCGGTCGCTGCCCCGTCCGCGGTGACGAGGCCGCGCTCGGCCATCGATGCGACACCGGCGGCCCACTCGTCGTCGCTATAGGCGCGTGTCGCCTGCAACACCGGCGCCGGCACGTCGCCCGACGCGCCGTGCGAGATCAGCGCGTCGAGCCCGTTCAACCCTTCGGTGACGAGAGCTGCGATGTGGCCGTCGCCGCGGAACTCCCGCAACAGGGTCTGGGCATGCCACAGCACGAGGTGCGGCTCGTCGGGCCACTCGAGCGCGACGTGACCGGCGAACAGCGGACGACCGGACGTGAACTCGCACGCCAGCAGGGCCGCCTCGCGGACGTCGGCAGCTGTTCGCGCCAGGTCGGCAGAGGCGAGCAGGTCATCGTCGAACGCCGATCGCAACGACACGTCGACCGCTCGGAGACGGGCCTCGAGCATCGCCTCGGGCGTGGTGATCGACCACACGCCGTCCATCGCGTGGCGCACGAGCGACGGGTTGAAGTTGAAGAACGTGGCAATCACGACCTCGGCCTCGACTGCACCCATCGCCGCGGCGCGGGAGGCGAAGTAGCCCGTTCGCTGGTTGCTCACACCGACCCTGTCGTACTCGGGCCCGGCGTGGGGGGTGAAGTAGATCATCCCGTGGACGGCCTCGAGGTTGCGCCACGTCCGGCGCGCATCGATCGGCGTGACGTCGCTCATCCCGTCACCGTAGGCGGCGCCTCCCTACCATGCCGACCCATGCAGGATCTCACGGGCAA
>JBMOFX010000385.1:0-2068 GCA_049318665.1 Ilumatobacteraceae bacterium
GAAGCACTCGAGCGTGTCGGTGGCGCACAGCTTCGGCACCGACGCTCCCGCCACCGTGGCGGCGAGCAGCACCGAACTCCGCGCCGCGACGGTCGTCTCGACGCCATCGATCGACAGCGTCACCGGCTCACCATCGCGGGGCGGCGTGCCGACGTCGATGCCGTCGCGCAGCGCTCGCAACTCGTTCCACACGAACGTCATGCTGTCACCTCCGCGGTGAGACCGAAATCGTCGGGGAACAACCGCAGCGCGCTTCGCACCGGGTAGGGCGTGAGACCACCGAGGGCACACAGCGAACCGTGCTCGAGCACATCGCAGAGCTCGAGCAGCTGCGCGTGGTTGTCGTTGCGCCGGGTGCCTGCGGAGATGCGGTCGATCAACTCGACCCCGCGAGTGGAACCGACACGGCATGGCGTGCACTTGCCGCAGCTCTCGGCTGCGCAGAACTCCATGGCGAACCGGGCTTGCGCAGCCATGTCGACCGAGTCGTCGAACACCACCATGCCACCGTGTCCGAGGAGGCCACCAGCAGCGGTGATCGCCTCGTAATCGAGCGCGACGTCGAGGCCGGCATCATCGAAGTACGCGCCGAGTGGACCGCCGACTTGCACGGCACGCAGCGGTCGGCCACTGCGGGTGCCACCGCCGAACTGCTCGACCAACTCACGCAACGTGATCCCGAACGGCACCTCGATCAGCGCACCGCGGGCGACGTTGCCAGCGATCTGGACCGCCAGGGTTCCCTTCGACCGATCGACTCCGTGTGCGGCGTAGGCCGCGCCACCGTTGGCCGCGATCCAGGGGACCGAGGCGAACGTGAGGATGTTGTTCACGACGGTCGGCTTGCCGTAGAGCCCCTCGAGCGCCGGCAGCGGCGGCTTGAAGCGCACCGTGCCGCGCTTGCCTTCGATGCTCTCGAGCATCGAAGTCTCCTCGCCGCAGATGTAGGCGCCGGCGCCGACCCGGATCTCGACGTCGAACGAGAAGGCGGCACCACCGACGGATGCACCGAGCCAACCCGCCGCCCGAGCGGCGTCGATGGCGACTTGCGTCGTGGCGATTGCGTGCGGGTACTCGGAGCGGATGTAGATCACGCCGTGGCTGGCGCCCACCGCGTACGCAGCGATGGCCATTCCCTCGAGCAGACAGAACGGGTCGCCTTCGAAGATCATCCGGTCGGCGAACGTGCCGGAGTCGCCCTCGTCGCCGTTGGCCACGACGTACTTCGGCGTGGCCGGCGCGTTGGCCACCGTGCGCCACTTGATCCCGGTCGGGAAAGCGGCGCCACCGCGACCGCGCAGCCCGGAGACCTCGATCTCGGCAAGCAACTGATCCGAGGTGAGCGTGAGTGCACGCCGGAGGCCGTCGAACCCGCCGTGGGCGAGATAGTCGTCGAGCGAGCGGGGATCGACGACGCCGTGGCGTGCGAAGGTGAGCCGGGTCTGCGCAGCCAGTTCGGCGATCGACTCGACGGCACCGAGTGCCAGGCGATGGTCACCCCCGCTGAGGAACGAGGCGTCGAACAGCGACGCGACGTCGGCTGCATCGACCGGGCCGTACCCGTGGCGAACACCGTCGATGTCGACCTCGACCAGCGGGTCGAGCCAGAACAGTCCGCGGGATCCGTTGCGCACCAACCGGATCTCCACGCCGCGACGTACCGCTTCCTGCTCGATTGCGGCCGCGACGTCGTCGGCGCCGAGCGACAGTGCGATCGCATCGCACGGAACGAACACCGTGATGGTCATGCCAGGCTCCGTGCCCGTGCCGCGACCTGCGCGACCTTGGCCTCGGTGAGTCGGCCGACCGGCGCGTCATCGATCAGGAGAGCCGGCGACGCAGCGCACAACCCGAGGCAGTAGACGACGTCGACCGTGACCGAACCGTCGGCCGAGGTCTCCCCCGCTGCGCATCCGAGGGCTGCCTCGAGTGATGGCCACAGCTCGCGGCCACCGGCGGCTTGGCACGACTCGGCCTGGCACACCTTCACGTGATGGCGACCGCCCGGCTCGGTGCGGAAGTCGTGGTAGAAGCTGATCACCCCGTGCACCTCGGCCCGCGACAGCCC
>JBMOFX010000386.1:0-2067 GCA_049318665.1 Ilumatobacteraceae bacterium
ATGGTTACCGGCTACCACCCGTTCAGCGGCGGCGACCTGGTCAGGTACTCGCCTGACGACTCACCGATCCGACAGGCCGCCCTGCGAGGCGAGGTGCCGTCATCCATCGATCCCGACGACACGTCGAACTCCTCGGACCGTTTCCTGTTCCCGCTCGACTTCCTGCTCACCGACGACTTGCTCAACGAGTTCCGCCGGGCCTTCGGACCAGGCCGCCTTCACCCCGATATGCGACCGACGGCCGCGGCATTGCGTCGCGTGCTCTGGGATGCCCATGACCGAACAATCGTCTGCGAGTGTGGCTTCAGCACCTACATCGAGGCCGGCTCGTGCGCATCCTGCGACACGCCGTTCCGATCTGCTTTCGCCATCGAAGTGCTCTCATCGCCGAGCCTGCCTCCGGCCGCGCGATTCCCTGCGGGAGGCGCCGCGGTTCCGATCACGCGACGGCACCTCCCACTGCCGGTCGAAGCTCGCTCGCGACATGACGAGGTCGTTCGAGTGTCCGTCGAGCGGGGTGCCGTAGTACTCGAGCCGGCACCCGAATGGTCCTGCACGCCCAGGACGATCAAGGACGGCCACTGCGCCGAGATTGCGGACGACAAGGGGACGACCTTCACCCTGAGAGCCAGGGCGTATGCGGGCTGAGGAACTGCGCATCGGACGGCTCATCGGTCCCGTCGTCGTCGACATCGAGGGTGCGTTCTCCGGCGAGGACGACAGCTTCGAGGTGGACTTTCCGCGACGCGGCGCCGGTGGCCGACTCGTTCTGGTCCAAGACGGCAGGCCTCACGCTGTCGTCTCGGTCGGCATGGACGCCCAAGTTCTCGAGCGGCTCGCTGGGTCCACCGCTCCCACAGTGTCATGGGCGAGCCGCATCGACGAGCACACCGCGCTCGTCGAGGTCCGTGTCCTCGATGGCGAACTCGTGACCGGGATGCAGGTCTTCAGCATTGCGGACGAGGTAGCTGAAGAACTCCTGACGTGGCTCGGCGTCGACTACCTGGCCGACGATGCCGTCATCGAGGAGTTCGTCCTCCCCGACGCAGGCTCAGGTGAGCGACACATCATCTCGTCCAGCACGTCGACCGACGAGATCGAGATCGTCGGGCGCACGTGCCGACTGCGGGTCGACACGACGGCTGGGCTCCGAGTGATCGGCTTCGTTCCGAGTGCGCTCGCCGCCGGCCATGAGATGCTGCGTCTCGCGCGCGGCGGCATCGAACTGACTGATGGCGACCCGGTCGACTCACCGCTCCTCGGGTCGCTCGCCACGTCGACCGCCCCGCTGTTCGAACTATGGGAGACCTACAACCGCCTCGAACTCGAGGCCGCACAGGACCGCGCCGCACAGATCGGTCAGGCGCGCCACGGCAAGCCCGACTACCGCGACGACGATCTCGTGATCCTGCCGATCCGCGCCGCGGAGGATGCCGAGTTCCTGAAAGAACTCAGCCGTGAGCGTTCCGGCACCGAGGTGGAAATCATCCCGTCATCAGCGACCTTTGACGCCGACACGCGCTCGCTGAACAGGTTCGTCGGCACCGTCGAGCATGTCGACGTAGCGGGGAAGACGATCTCCGTCAGACCTCGGCGCGACCGGCCCGGTGTCATCACCGCCGACGGGCTGCTGCGGCCATACCTCGGCGGAGCGGCCGCCCAGGCAAAGCGTCGAGAGGCCGTGTTCTCTCGCCTGCAGTGCAGTGACCACGGCATCGAGTCGCTCGGCTATCTCCTTCGCGAAGAGCGCCCCCTGACCACCCCGAAACCCAAGCACCGGCCGGCAATCACTGACGCCGTGCGCAAGATCATCCCCGGGACGATCACTCCCGCCCAGCAACGCGCGATCGACGTTGCCATCAACACACCGGACATTGCGCTCATTCAGGGTCCCCCTGGTACGGGCAAGTCGCAGGTGATCGCCGCCATCCAGCAGCGACTGGCCGAACTCGCGCCCGGCGAGAAGGCGCGACTGATTCTGCTGACCAGCGTGCAGCATGATGCCGTCGATCTCGTTGCTGCCCGGACGAACATCTTCGGCCTCCCGGCGAGGCGCGTCGCTCCACG
>JBMOFX010000387.1:0-2061 GCA_049318665.1 Ilumatobacteraceae bacterium
CGATGCGCTCGGTGTACGACATCAACCGGTCGTCGGCCGGCACCGGCTCGCCGCCACGCGTCGCGCTGACCGTTCGCCACACGCCGCGAAGGTCTGGCGCACCATCGACGAGCGGTTCGGTGCACCCGGCGAGCACCAAGGGCGGGAACGATGGCCCGTAGCCACCAGCCGGTGTGTGCGCCACCGGAATCTCATCGGCTGTTGCCATGCTGGCGAAAACTACTGCGCCACATGGCAGGGTTCGGATGTGAGCCAACCATCGTCAGTGCCGCACCCGTTCGCCACGTTGATCGGGATGGAGGTGGAACAGGTCGAACCGGGTCGCGCAACAGCACGATTGGTGATCGGACCTGACCACATGAACCCACATGGCGTCGTCCATGGAGCCGTGCTGTTCGCGCTGATCGATACCTCGATGGGCGGTGCCGCGGCGTCGATCCTCGCCGAAGGGGAACGTCCGGCGACCATCGAGGTCCAGACACGGTTCCTCCGCCCCGCCGTCGCCGGTGAACTCTGGTGCGAGACGTCGGTGGTGAAGCCCGGTCGGCGCGTGGTGCACCTCGAGTCGAGGGTGTCGGGTGCCGACGGCAAGATCGTTGCAACCGGCTCCGGTTCCTTCGCGGTGATCTGAACGGCGAGCCCCAGGCTCACCGCGACCGCTTGGATGCCCGCGGGTAGAGCACCGGTAGGAGATCGAGTAGTTGTTGGAAATGAGGGCTGAAGCGACCGCTACCCCATGGCTGGTCGGGTTCGTTGGCAAGCACCTGGCTGAGCGCTCCGGTGAGCAGAATCGAGATGACGTAGATCGTGTCATCACCGTTGGCGCCGTCACCGAGCTCTCCGGCGGCGACGGCTTCGGCGATGCACGTGCGCTGGAGCGCCACCATGGCCCTGCTGGGCTCGAAGGCGTCGGGGCTGGGTTCGAAACTCGGCACCGGACGCCAGAAGAGCAGTTGCGCAAGTGCCCGGTGCTCCAAACACCATCGGCCGCTGGCATTGAGCCCTGCGCTGAGCGCCGCCAGCCCGGGGGCTGCGCCGGCGATCGCGGCCTCCATGGTCGCAAGGTGTTCGAGCTGGCCCCGTCGGAAGAGCTCGTCGTAGATGTCGTGCAACGAGTCGAAGTACTTGTAGAGCGATGGAGGCTTCACGCCGAGACGTCGGGCGACCTCCGAGAGACTCAGCCCGTTGACGCCGTCTTCGGTCATCACCTGCACGGCGATGAGCAGGATCTCGTCGATCGTCTCCATGCGTCGCCGGGCCCGGCGATCGGGTACAGCGACGGCGCCCTCGGGGGCACTGGTCGCGTTGGGCGCATCGCGTGGTCCGGACATGGAAACATGGTACATCAAAAGATCTACTTGACAGCATTGGCTAATGCTATTAGCCTTACCTTCATGACAACGAAAGAGATCCCAGCCATGTCCACGTACCCGACCACGCCGACAGAGAAGCCCAGCACTCGCTGGTGGTTGCGCTCCGACCACGCCGAGGTGCTCATTGCCGCGCCGGCCGAGCGCATCTACGCCCTCATCGCCGACCTCCCCCGCATGGGCGAGTGGAGCCCGGAATGCACAGCCGTCGAATGGACGGGGAGCTTCACCGCCCCGGCGGCGGGAGCCACGTTCATCGGCCACAACGTCGGCGGGCCCGGCGGAAAGCTGAAGTGGTCGCGCCGCGGCACCGTCCTGGTTGCCACCCCGGGCCGGGAGTTCGCCTTCGCCACCTCCGAGGGTGGCCGGGAAGGCGTCGTGTGGCGCTACGAACTCGATCCGGTGGAGGGCGGCACGCTCGTGCGCGAGTCGTACCGGGTCGACTGGATCCCCACGTGGGCACGGATCGTCGACGTACCCACCAACCGCGCTCGCGAACTCGCCGAGTCGATGCAGCACACGCTTGCCCGTCTCAAGGCCGCTGCAGAAGGTGGCGCGTCCAACTCCTCGGAAGGTGTTCCGTCATGACCACCGCATTGTCCATCGCTCCCGGAATCGACCGAATCGCCACCGATGTCGAGATCGGCCCCTTCGGCCGACTCGCCGTGAACGGCTATGTGCTCCACGGAGC
>JBMOFX010000388.1:0-2057 GCA_049318665.1 Ilumatobacteraceae bacterium
CGTGTCGGGTGCGGCGCCGGTGCGGACGCGTTCGCCGATCGAGCGGCGCTCCGCGGGTTCGAACGCTCCAAACGTTCGGCGCAGCAACGGCAGCGCGTCGGTGAACGCGTCGGCCGCAAGCGACGCCAGCCAGCGGTCGATTACGCCGAGCAGCACATCGTCGTGGACGAGCACGGTGCCCGACCCGCCGAGGAACCCTTCGACGAACGTGGCGCCCTCCAGCGCCGGCGTGCCCGGCGAGACCGCACGCGACACCCGCCGCTCGGTGGCGGCCGCGTCGAGCACACCGGCGTCGGCAAGGAGTCGGGTGGCGACGCCCTGCACCAACCCGTGCACCCGGTCGCGATCGATCACATCGCCGAGGGCACCCTGCAGTGCTGCGAGGTGCTCGGGATGGCCGAGCATCGACACCGCCGACTGCGCCTCGCGGAGCAACGCGGCCATCGCTGCCGAGCCGTCGTCGTCGAGGCCGGTGCACGCAACGGCGAGGCCCGCTGCAATGCGCGACACGATGCTGTTCACCACTCCTTCGAGCGCGGCGGCGTCGGTTTGCCGCACGTCGCCGTAGCGCACGGCGCGCGCGAGGGGCGGCAAGGCCTCCATGAGGCGCGCCACGTCGGCGGCCACCGCCGAGCGATCACCCACCAGCACGAGCAGCTCGCTGACCGCGTCGTCGAGGCCGGCGAGGAGGCAGTGTTCGAGCAGCAGCGTCAGGTCGCCCAGCGTCGGCGCCTGACGCGCCTGCTGCACGGTGGCCGCGGTACACGCGGTGACCACGGTGGTGCCGAGCCCCGACGCCTCGATGACCCGAAGCTCGAACTCGGGCTCCCAACGCAACTGCCACGTCTCACGGAACGTCCCTGCGCTGCGACGCCCTTCGGCCTCGTGCCCCCACGGGATGTCGAGCAGCGTGAGGCGATGGAGTAGCTGCGAGCGCAGCAGGTGGAGCGGTTGACGGAGATCGAGCTCGAGCGTGGCGGTGGCACCCTGCGGCTTCATCCGGGCACGCTTCTGCTCGGCGGCAAGGCTGCGGGCGAGCGGCACCATCGGCGTGGTCGACGGCACCGAACCGAGCTGCGTGCCGACCACGAGTTCGTTGCTGATGAGCCGCATCGGCGTGTCGCTCCCACGGCCGAACACGGCACGCGCTGCATCGTCGACCTCGTCGAGCCCGGCGAGCGGTCGCCCACGGAGCACCGCGAGCGCGTCGGCGAGGCGCGTCGCTTCCACCACGTCGGCGGCCGAGGCCGGATGGTCTGCCTCGCGGAGCACCCGGGCCGACTCCGCGAACCATCGCGCGATCACGTCTGGACCCGCGTGGGCGTAGAGGTGGTGATACCAACCGGGTGCGGTGACCCCGGCGCCGTAGCCGGTGGCGCTCGCGAGGCGGCGATGGGTCCACGGCACCCAGGTGACCGCCGCCTTCACCTTCGACAGACCGCGGAGCAACGCCGCGTCGGTAGTGGCACCCTTCGGCGCGAGCGCAGTGCGCAGGGCCGGCACGTGCCACGCCCCGCACACCACCGCGATGTGGCCGTGCGACTTGGCCGCGGCGCGGATGCCACTGCGCATGTGCGCCTCACGTCGACGCTCCTCCGGATCGGGCGGCACACCGTCGGGCTCGTACAGCGCGCGCAACGCCTCCATCGCCTCGCCGATGGCGATGAATGGCGCATCGGGCTGGTCGTGCTGCGGATGGCGGTGCTCGACCACGTCCTCCCACCACCGCTCGGCATCGTCGTACCCTGCCGCCAGGGCGAGCTCGGCGAGCGGGTCGACCGGTCGGCGTGGCGTGCCCTCGGCTAGCAACGACCGCTGCTCGTGACGATCGGGTGCGAGCACATGGCGAGCCGGCACGTCGATGCACTGCACCGGCACGTCGTGGCGAAGCGCCCAGGTGAGCGCCACCCACTCGGGACTGAACGAGGCGAACGGATAGAACACCGCCTGCTCGGGTCGGTCGGTGGCATAACCAAGGAGCGCGACCGGTGGCTGCATCTCCTCGTGCGCGGCAAGCGCGAGCACGGGCAGGGCGTCGGCCGGGGCCTCGAGCAGCA
>JBMOFX010000389.1:0-2047 GCA_049318665.1 Ilumatobacteraceae bacterium
CTGGCGGTCGGCATCGACTATGCGCTCTTCATCGTCACCCGCTACCGCGAGAACCTGAAGGCCGGGATGACCTACGAGGAGAGCGTCGTCGCCTCGATGGACACCGCCGGTCGTGCGGTGCTGTTCGCCGGTGTCACCGTGGTCGTGTCGTTGCTCGGCATGCTCCTGATCGGGCTCGCCTTCGTGTCGGGCCTCGGCATCGGTGCCGCCACCACCGTCGCCGTCACGATGGTCGCCTCGCTCACGCTGCTCCCTGCGCTGCTCGGCTTCGCACAGCACCGCATCGAGGTGACGCGCTGGCGCGGCATCATCGCCGCCGGGTTCGTTGCGCTCGCGCTGTTCGGTGCAGGCCTCAAGATCCAGCCGCTGCTCATCGGCATCCCGCTCGCGATCATCACCCTTGTGCTCGGCCTCGTGCTCGCGCCGCTCAAGAAGGAGCTGCCGCCGCGCAAGGAGAAGCCGGCCCGCGAGACGCTCGCATACCGCTGGAGCCGAGTGGTGCAGGCTCGTCCGTGGACCGCGCTCGTGGTCGGGTTCGTCATTCTCGGCGCGCTCGCCGCCCCGGTGTTCTCGCTGCGCATGGGCTTCGCCGATGAGGGCAACTTCGGCGAGGAGACAACCACGCGCCGCGCCTACGACATGCTCGCCGAAGGATTCGGCCCGGGGTTCAACGGCCCGCTGATCGTGGCCGTCACGGTGGCAACGCCGGCAGACGCCGCCGCCTTGCCGGGCGTTGCACAGGCGATCGCCGCCGACCCGGGCGTTGCGTTTGCGTCCCCGCCGATCCCGAACGACCCCGCCAACATCCAGGCGGCCCAGATCATCGTCTTCCCGACCACGTCACCACAGGCCGAAGCTACGACGGAGACGATCCATCGCCTTCGCGACAGCGTGCTGCCCCCAGCCACCGAGGGCACCGGCCTCGAAGCGTTCGTCACCGGCTCAACCGCGGCGTCGATCGACTTCACCTCCTACTTGTCGTCGCGCCTGCCGGTGTTCATCGGCGTCGTGCTGCTGCTGTCGTTCCTGCTGCTGATGATGGTGTTCCGCTCGTTGCTCGTGCCGCTGAAGGCAGTCGTAATGAACGTCGTCTCGATCGCCGCTGCGTACGGCGTCGTCGTCGCGATCTTCCAGTGGGGATGGCTCAACTCGATCTTCGGTGTCGAAGCAGCTCCCATCGAGCCCTTCGCTCCGATGATGATGTTCGCCATCGTCTTGGGCCTGTCGATGGACTACGAGGTCTTCCTCCTGTCGCGTGTGAAGGAGGAGTACGACCGCACCGGTGACCCGAAGGAATCGGTGGCCGACGGCCTCGCCGCCACCGCCAAGGTGATCACCGCGGCGGCCGCGATCATGATCGTGGTGTTCGGTGCGTTCCTGCTCGAGGACAACCGCGTCATCAAGCTGTTCGGTGTCGGCCTCGCTGCCGCGGTGTTCCTCGATGCCACCCTCGTGCGCCTCCTGCTCGTGCCCGCCACGATGGAGTTGCTGGGGGAGAAGAACTGGTGGCTGCCGAGCTGGCTCGACCGAATCCTGCCGCGCCTCAACGTCGAAGGTCCGGCGCATCACGACGCGCCGAAACCCGACGACGACCGCGAACCCGAGCTCGTCTGACGGGCAGCGGCGTCGGGGGTGGCTTGACAAGCAACGCCTCCATGCCGTAGCGATACGCCGATGCCCAGACCGCTCGTGATCGTGGAATCGCCTGCGAAGGCGAAGACCATCTCCAAGTTCCTCGGGGATGCGTTCGACGTGCGCGCCTCGGTTGGTCACGTGGCCGATCTGCCGAGCAAGGGTCTCTCGATCGACGTCGACAACGGGTTCAAGCCGGTCTACGAGCTCACCGAGCGCGGCAAGCAGGTGGTGAAGGATCTGCGGGCAGCGATGAAGGACGCCAGCGAGCTGTACCTCGCGACCGATGAGGATCGCGAGGGCGAAGCCATCAGCTGGCACCTCCTCGAGTACCTCAAGCCGAAGATCCCCGTGAAGCGCATGGTGTTCCACGAGATCACCAAGAGCGCGATCGAGCACGCTGTCAACAACCCGC
>JBMOFX010000390.1:0-2044 GCA_049318665.1 Ilumatobacteraceae bacterium
CGTCGCTCGGCAAGCCGTTCGACGAGGAAGCCGACGAGGCGATGCGCGCCGCGGTGGAGGAACAGATCGAACGCGAGTCGCTCGCACTGTTCATGACGGGCAAGCTCTATGACGACGGCATCATCGACCCGCGCGACACGCGGACGGTGCTCGGCATGTGCCTCAGCGCGATCGACAACGACCCCATCGAAGGCACGCGCGGCTACGGCGTGTACCGGATGTGACTGCGATGCGCCCGATCGACACCGTCCTCATCGCGAACCGTGGGGAGATCGCGCGACGGATCATTCGTACGTGCCGTCGCCTCGGCGTGCGCACGGTCGCCGTCTTCAGCGACGCCGATGCCGACGCGCCGTACGTTCGCGAGGCCGATGCGGCGATCCGGCTGCCCGGCACCGCGCCGGCCGATACCTACCTCCGCGTCGACCTGCTGATCGATGCCGCAGAGCGAACCGGCGCGCAGGCGATCCACCCGGGATACGGCTTCCTGTCGGAGCGGCCCGACGCGGCCGAGGCCGTGGCTCGTGCAGGCCTCGTGTGGATCGGCCCACCGGCGTCGGCGATCGCGGCGATGGGTTCGAAGATCGGGGCGAAGCAGCTGATGCGCGGCGCCGGCGTGCCGGTACTCGCCGACAACACCGCGGAGACGCTCGACGAGGTCGGCCTGCCCGCGCTCGTGAAGGCATCGGCCGGTGGTGGTGGTCGAGGGATGCGGGTCGTCCGTACGAGCGATCAACTCGCTGATGCGATCGCAGGCGCGGAGCGCGAGGCAGCGGCGGCGTTCGGCGATGGAACCGTGTTCGTCGAGCGATACGTCGAAGGTGGTCGGCACGTGGAGATCCAGATCTTCGCCGACGCGCACGGCAACACCGTGTCGCTGTTCGAGCGCGACTGCACCTTGCAGCGACGTCACCAGAAGATCATCGAGGAGAGTCCGTCACCCGCGGTCGATCAGCCGTTGCGAGATCGCATGGGCGCGGCCGCGGTCGCGGCGGCGCAGGCGGTCGGTTACGTCGGTGCGGGCACGGTGGAGTTCCTGCTCGAGCCCGACGGGACGTTCTCGTTCCTCGAGATGAACACCCGGCTGCAGGTGGAGCACCCGGTGACCGAGTTGGTGACGGGCCTCGATCTCGTCGAGCTGCAACTGCTCGTCGCCGAAGGGGGCACGCTCCCCGACCGCGCGCTCTCCCCCGTCGCGACCGGTCACGCGATCGAAGCGCGCCTGTGTGCGGAGGATCCGGCGAACGCCTATCGGCCGAGTTCGGGCACGTTCCACCGCGTTGAGTTCCCCGAGATCGAAGGGGTGCGCATCGACAGCGGGATCGTCAGCGGCTCGGTGGTGAGCCCCTACTACGACTCGATGGTCGCGAAGGTGATCGCCCACGGACCGACCCGCGCCATCGCCGCCCGTCGTTGCGTGGCCGCGCTCGCAGGCGCCGACATCGTCGGGCCGATCACGAACCGCGAGCAACTCATCCACCTGCTGTCGAACCTCACGTCGATCGATGCGCCAGGTGCCGGGATCATCGACACGAGCTACCTCGACCGTACGCCCGTCGCCGCCACCGACCCGCCGTCGGCCGAGCTCATCGGCGCCGCCGCCCTCGCCGTGGCGGCACACGAAGACGCTTCGCGGGTCGCCCTGTCGACGCTGCCAGCCGGTTGGCGGAACGTGCGCTCGCAGGCCGCCGAGCAGCGCATCGGCGACCACGTCGTCCACCTCATCCACGATCGAACGGGCCAGGTGGTCGAGCTGACCGTCGACGGCGTCGCGGTCGACCCCGTGCGCGCCAGCGACATCATTCGCACCCGACCCCCGGTGATCGTCGACGGCCGGATTCACTTGCTCGGCGGTCGGGTGGTGTTCGACGTGCCGCCCCGCTTCACCGCTCCCGACGACGCTGGCCGGGCCGGCTCGCTCGTGGCGCCGATGCCCGGTGCGGTGCTGCGGATCTTGGTGGTGGTGGGCGACGAGGTGTTGCCGGGCAGCCCGATGGTGACGCTCGAGGCGATGAAGATGGAGCACCAGATCGTGGCGCCGACG
>JBMOFX010000391.1:0-2031 GCA_049318665.1 Ilumatobacteraceae bacterium
GGGTCGGGTGATGCGCCGGCTCAGCAACCCATCGAGCGAGGACGCTCGGATGGCATCGCTCACCGCGCGCGAACGAGAGGTCCTCGAGCTGATCGGGCAGGGACTCACGAACCGCCAGATCGGTGAGCAGATGTTCCTCGCCGAGAAGACGGTGAAGAACTATGTGAGCGGCCTGCTCGCCAAACTCGGCATGGAACGTCGCACCGAGGCGGCGGTGTTCGTCGCTCGCCGTGAGCACGAGCACCCGTACGACCGCACAAACGGCAGCTGAGCCGGCAGATCCCGGCACGGCGCACCCCAGCGACGGACGATCGGCTCCGTGCGTTTCGCGTTTCCCCGTTCCTTCTGCCTGCTCGCCGCCGTGACGGCGTCGACGCTGGTTGCCGCGTCGTGCGGGTCGTCCGGCGGATCGGCCGCCGCACCGGTGGACCATGCTGCGGCACCAGCGGAACCCGAGGTCACGAAGGCCCAACTCGACGCACTGACGATGCGAGTGCTCGAGCTCGAACTGGATGTCGCGAACCTGCGCGCCGCACAGGGTCCGAGCGAAGAGCCGATGAAGCCGCCGGCCGACGATCCCACCGCAGCCGGTGGAAGCGAGTCTGCGACCGTCACGTGCGCCACCGGCAAGGAACAGTCACCGATCGAACTGGGTGCCGAGGATGCGCTCGCGGCCGACATCGCCAACCCGGTGATCGGCCCCATGCCCGCGTCGACAGCCACCGTGGATCCGAATGCGCCTGATCTGCGATTGTTGGTCGCCGGCGGTCAGACGATGACGCTCGAGGGTGTCGTCTACACGCTCCAGTCGATCGAAGTCCGCAGTCCGAGTGAGCACACGATCAAGGGCGCGCAGTCTCCGCTCGAACTCCAGATGGTGCACGCCGATGCCGTGGGTCGAATTGCGATCGTCGCAGTGATGGTCAACGACGGTGTCGAGTCGGGGGCCGTACAAGCCTTGGTCGACGTGCTCGACCACGGTGACGTCACGTCCGACGTCGCACTCGCCACCACGTTCGACCCATCGGGTCTGCTCCCCGCGGCGCTCACGAGCTACCGGTACCTCGGCTCGCTCACATCGTCGCCGTGTACCGAGGGAGTGAGTTGGGTGGTGCTCGAAACGCCGATCACTGCGAGCGCTGCGCAGATCGAGACGATCGCTTCGCATGTTCCGCCCGACACCACCCGTGTCACGCAGCCACGTGGCGACCGCATCGTCGGGCTCGATATCACGCCCTGACGGCGAGGCGTTCGATCACGCGGAGCAGTCGTTCGACGTCGTCCGGTTCGATGTAGCGCGCCAGCCCGGCGCGTACCAGGCCGCCGGAGTCGGCGAGCCCGAGTGACGCGACCACCTCGACCGCGTAGTTGTGCCCGTCCCACACGGCGATGCGCTCGCCGGCGAGTGCCGTGGAGACCTCCGCAGGATGGACGCCGGCCACGGTGAACGCCGCGGTCGGCGTGCGTCCGTCGAGGCCTTCTGGCCCGTAGATGCGCACACCATCGATCGACTGCAGACCCTGCAGCAGCGGCGCGAACACGTCACGCTCATACGCGGCTACGGCATCGAGTCCCTCTTCGATCAAGAACCGAGCCGCCGCTTCCGCGCCAGCGATTGCCTCGTAGTTGGGCATTCCGGTCTCGAACCGACCAGGCCCCTGATCGGGTGCAGGCCGAACCTTGAACGCCGGGAATTCGTCGATGAGGCCGGGACGAACCCACAGCACGCCGAGATGCGGGCCGTACCACTTGTAGGGCGACGTGGCGAGCGCGTCGCATCCGAGGGCCGCGATGTCGATCGCGCGGTGCGGCGCGAGTGCCACCGCGTCGACGAACACGTGAGCGCCGACGGCATGCGCGGCGTCGACGATCGGACCCAGGTCGGGTTCGGTGCCGAGGAGGTTGGAGGCGCCGGGCAGCGTGACCCATCGGGTGCGCTCGTCGATGAGATCGATCACGTGCTGCGGGGGGAGCGTGCAGGTGTCGGTATCGAATGGGGCGAGCACGTGCTCCGCGCCGGCTTGATCGCAC
>JBMOFX010000392.1:0-2027 GCA_049318665.1 Ilumatobacteraceae bacterium
TGGGCCGAGTACTACCAGGAGGGTGGTGAGGCTCCGGAAGGCGAGGAGCCTGGCCGTCCGGCCGCTGAGACCGAGGCAGACGAGGTCGTCGAGGCAGACACCGAGGCAGAGCCGATCGCCTGAACGGCGGTCAGTTCAACTTGACGATGCCCATCCGCACGGCCGTGAGCACGGCCTGGGTGCGGTCTCGAGCATCCAGCTTGTCGTAGATCGACGCCAGATGGTTCTTCACCGTCTTCTGGCTGATGTACATCTTCGTCGCGACCTCCGACGTCGCGAGGCCGTCGGCGATGTGCTGGAGGAGTTCCTCTTCGCGCGGTGACAGCAGCGCGCCACTCGTGTGGGCGTCGTCCTTCTTCGCTTCCTGGAGCATCAGCTCGGCGAGGCGCGGTGACAGGATGCGATCGCCGTTGGCGGCAAGCCGCACGGCCATCACCACCTCCTTCACCGTGGAGTCCTTGGTCATGTAGCCGACGGCGCCAGCCTTCATCGCTCGCTCGATCACATCACGGTCGATGTGCATCGTGAGGATCACGACCCGTTGGCGCCCATCGGCGGCCATCAGCTGCCGGGTCGCCTCGATCCCATCCACCTGCGGCATCGAGACGTCCATCAGCACGACATCGGGCCGGCAGCTGAGTGCGAGCTTGACGGCTTCCTCACCGTTCGAGGCTTCCCCAACGACGGTGATCCCCTCGGTCTCGAGTGAGCGACGAAGACCCTGGCGGAGCATGGTGTGGTCGTCGACCAGCATCACCGACGGCAGGCTCATCGCAACGCCTCGGGCAGGTCGTACCGCACCGTCACGGCCGTTCCGCCGCTGTTTGGTGACTCCACACGCAATGTCGCGCGGATGCCCTCCGCTCGCTCTCGCATGCCGATCATGCCGTATCCATCGGCACGTTGGAGGTCGGGGTTGAGGCCGATGCCGTCGTCGGCGACGCGGAGCTCGACGTGCCCATCCTTCGCGAGATACGTCACGAACAGCGTGGTCGCCTTCGCGTGCTTCTCGGCGTTGGTGATCGCTTCGAGTGCCATCTGCCAGAGCTCGCGCTCGACCTGTCTCGGTGGGCGGAACTCCGCGTCGACCTCGAGGCGCGTGTCGAGCGCACGACGATCGCGGACGCGTTCGAGGTGAGTGCGCAGCGTTGCGGGAAGGTCGCGCTCGTCGGTGACGTCGGTGCGGAGATCATGCAACGTCTCGCGGATGTCGTTCACGACCGTCGTGACGTGACCGCGCAGTTCCTCGAGTAACGGCCCGACCGGCTCGCCGCGATCGGCGAGTTGTTGTGCGCGATCGACCTCGAAGCCGAGGAACGCGAGCGACGACCCGACTTGATCGTGCAGGTCACGGGCAATGCGACCGCGTTCTTCGTTGGCCGACGCCGAACGGATCTGCCTGAACAGACGGGCATTGTCGATGGCAACACTGAACGGCTCCGCCATGCCCTGCACGATCTCGGTGTGCTGCGGGGTGTGCGCCTCGACGTCGCGCGACTCGACGGCGAGCAGGCCGACGACAGCGCCGCGCGCCCGCAGCGCCGCGTAGATGCCGCTCGAGGCATCGGCTGCGAGGCCCGATCCTGGAGTGAGCCGCGTGATTCGCAAGGTGCGCGGAGCCTGCATCGCAGAGCGGACCATGAGCGGTGCGTCGTCGATGCGTATCGTGCCCGCCGCGCCGGAGCCGTGATTGCGAAACAGTTCGAATCGGCGGTCGGTCTCGTTCATCAGATACAGCGACACGGAGTCGGCTGGCACGAGTGAGCGCACACGTGTGAGGGTCGAATCGGCGATGTCGTCGAGATCCAGCGAGGCGGGCATCGTCTGCGTGACGCGCTGGAGTGCGAACAACAGCGAGTTCGCCTCCGCGAGCCGACTGACTCGCTGACGAGCCGCCTCCTGCTGACGCGCGGCTTCGGCCGAGGCCCGGTGAGAGAGGCCGCTCGTGAACGTCACGAGACCGAGGACGCCCGCCCAGAGCGCCGACCGCTCGTAGTCGGCTTCGCCTGCACCGGGGAGGTACTGGA
>JBMOFX010000393.1:0-2024 GCA_049318665.1 Ilumatobacteraceae bacterium
CGACTACTACGACCTCGGCATCGAACACCGCGACGCCACCGACGACCAGGTCACCGTCGACTCGGCCAACGCCACCAAGCGCCACGGCGTCGCCGTGAAGTGCGCCACCATCACGCCCGACGAGGCACGCGTCGAAGAGTTCGGCCTCAAGAAGATGTGGAAGAGCCCGAACGGCACCATTCGCAACATCCTCGGCGGTGTCATCTTCCGTGAGCCGATCGTCATCTCCAACATCCCGCGGCTCGTGCCCGGCTGGACCAAGCCGATCGTCATCGGCCGTCACGCCCATGGCGACCAATACAAGGCGACCGACTACAAGGTGCCCGGTGCCGGCACGGTCACCATGACCTACACACCGACCGACGGCAGCCAGCCGATCGAGATGCACGTCGCCGACTACGGCGCCGACGGTGGCGTCGCCATGGCGATGTACAACTACAACGACTCGATTCGCGACTTCGCACGCGCCTCGCTCCGCTATGGCCTCGACCGCAACTTGCCCGTCTACCTCAGCACCAAGAACACGATCCTCAAGGCCTACGACGGCCAGTTCAAGGACATCTTCCAAGAGGTGTATGAGGCCGAGTTCAAGGCCGACATGGATGCCGCCGGTCTCACCTACGAGCACCGCCTCATCGACGACATGGTTGCGTGCGTGATGAAGTGGGAGGGCGGCTACCTCTGGGCGTGCAAGAACTACGACGGCGACGTGCAGAGCGACACCGTGGCGCAAGGCTTCGGCTCGCTGGGCCTGATGACGAGCGTGCTGATGACCCCCGATGGCAAGACCGTCGAAGCGGAAGCAGCTCACGGCACGGTGACCCGTCACTACCGCGAGCACCAGCGGGGCAACAAGACCTCGACGAACCCGATCGCCTCGATTTACGCGTGGACGCAGGGACTCACCTACCGCGGCAAGATGGACGGCACTCCCGATGTTGTTGCATTTGCACACACACTCGAGCAGGTGTGCGTCGAAGCGGTCGAGCAAGGCGAGATGACCAAGGACCTTGCGCTGCTGATCAGTCGCGACACGCCGTGGCTCACCACGGAGGACTTCCTCGATGCGCTTGATCGGCGGCTCCAGGAGCGCATGGCCTGAGCGTCGAGGCGGTTACCGGACCGCGATGAGCGGATCGGTCACCACCCGACTCTCGAGCCCGTTGACTCCCACGGGCAGCGTGCCGCGCACCGTGACCCGGCGCATCCGTCGCTCCTTGTCGCCGTAGTCGTCGGTGGCGTAGTGGGCGGTCGATCGGTTGTCCCACACCACCACGTCGCCGGGCCGCCACCGGTGGCGCAGCACCAACTCGGGTTGGAACATGTGCTGGTAGAGCAGGCCGAGCAGTCCGTCGCTCTCGATGCGCGACATCCCGACCACGTGCGACGTGAAGCCCGGGTTGACGAACAGATTCCGTCGCCCGGTCGATGGGTGCACGCGCACGATCGGGTGGATCACGGGAGGCACCCGCAGCGCATCGTCGTACAGCCGTTGCGCGTCGTCGCGCCCGAGTGCGGTGTCGAAGGGTTCACCCCAGTACGCGAGCGGCGCAATGCGGTGTACCGCCTCGAGGTGGTCGACGGCGTCACGCAACGCCGGATGGAGGCGCTCGTAGGCCGAACGAGTGTCGGCCCACAGCGTGTCGCCACCCGTGACTGGCGTCGTGTCGTTCACCAGTACCGACACCGCGGGTGGCACCGCCACGAAGGTGACATCGGTGTGCCAGCGAGCGTTGCGGCCACCGGCAGCACCGTCGAGCTCCAGGATCTCCGGATGATCGGGGTGACCCGGCACGACGGGATGCGCGGGGGTGAGCTCACCAAAACTGCGACCGAACGTCACCTGCTCGGCGTGGGTGAGGAACTGATCGCGAAACACGAGCAGGAGATGCTCGTCGAGCAATGACGACACCCAGCCGGGATCGACGCCATCACCGAGTCGGGCACCGGCGAGCTCGAGCCCGAACGTGCCCGTGATCGGCTCCGCTCGCCAGCCGGCATCATCGGTCGCCACGGTGGTCGCG
>JBMOFX010000394.1:0-2015 GCA_049318665.1 Ilumatobacteraceae bacterium
GACGACGCGTCCGGCACCGAGCGCATCGTTGCAGCGCTGGAAGGCCGCGGCGATGAGGACGACAACATCGGCCGCATGTTCGCGGGGTACGCGAGTCGTCCCGACAATGATCTCGCGGCGCTCACCGCGGTGATGCGTCGACCACGCGGTGAGCGGTTCACCCCCGAGCTCGTCGCACGCGCCACGTGTCCGACGTTGGTAGCGATCGGCGACCGCGACTTCGCCGGCCCGGGTGAGCCTCTCGCTGCGGCACTCCCCCATGCCCGACTGGTGACGCTGCGCAACGTCGACCACTTCGCCACGCCGGAATCGTTCGGATTCATCGACGCAGCGCTCGAGTTCATCGACGCCGTTCCTGCATGACCCGCGCCAAGCGGACCGACGACATCGACCACGCTCTCCGCGTGCTGCGCGACGGCGGCATCGTCGCGATTCCCACGGAAACCGTGTACGGCCTCGCCGCCGACGCGTCGAATGAAGCCGCCGTGCGGCGCATCTTCGAAGCCAAAGGTCGCCCCGCCGATCATCCGCTGATCGTCCACATCGCTTCGGCCGACCTGCTCGCGCGCTGGGCCTCGGACGTACCGCACTGTGCCACGGTGCTCGCTGATGCATGCTGGCCTGGCCCGCTCACCGTGCTGGTGCCGAGAGCGCCCGGCGTGCTCGACGTCGTGACCGGCGGGCGGACGACCGTCGGGATCCGCGTGCCCGCACACGCGCTCGCCATCGAACTCCTCCAGCGCTTCGGCGGTGGGCTGGCCGCACCTTCAGCGAACCGATTCGGCCACGTTTCGCCCACCACCGCCGACCACGTGCTGGCCGACCTCGGCGATCGGGTCGATCTCGTCCTCGACGGTGGGCCATGCCCGATCGGGGTCGAGAGCACGATCGTCGACTGCACCGTCGAGCCGGCCCAGGTGCTTCGTCCGGGCGGGATCTCGAACGAGCAGGTGGCACAGCTCCTACGCGGTGCCGTGACCGGCGCGGCCGGACCGAGTCGCGCTGCCGGCATGCTGGCGTCCCACTACGCGCCGATCTGTCCCGTGCTGCTCGTCGAGACCGCGGCGGAGGCTGAGGCCGCGCATCGCGGCCACCCCGGTTCGATCATCATCGGTGGGGGCGTCGACGTGGTCGAGTACGCCCAGCACCTCTACGCGTGGCTACGCGAGGCCGACGTGGCGGGTGCGACCGCCGTCGTGGCACTGCTGCCGCCCGCCGCCGGGCTCGGTCATGCGATCCGCGATCGACTCGTCAAGGCGTCGGCCGGCCGAGCTGGTTGAGATGCTCGACCCAGACGTCGCGCACCCGCTCCGCGAAGTCGTCGTCGAACCCAATCGCTTCAGGTGACATCGGCGCCGCCATCAAGCTCACCGTGCTCGCACCTGCGTCGGGCATCACCTCGAGTCGACACCAGCACGGCTCGGGCTCGATCAGATGGCACTCGAGCACATACGGAGGGTCGTCATCGAGGACCTCGCCGATCCATGATGCGACCACGAGCAGTGCCTCGAACGTCTCGGCCGGCAACGCATCGACGGTGAACGACGGCTCGTCTCGGTCGATACGCCCACGCTGACGACCCCACTGAACCTGCCGCGCCTGACGTGGCGTCTCGCGAGCGGCCGTTCGCGCAGCGTCCGGAGTCGGCGAGCCGGCGTCGAGCGGCCGTCGGCCGGTGAGATGAGCCACGCACGCATCGAACGCCGCGTTGAGCTGCTGCATCGCAGCGGCATCGCCACCTCGGTCGGGATGTACCTCGAACGCGAGACGTCGACGGGCGACACGCACCTCATCGAGGCTCGCCGAGCGGGTGAGTCCGAGCACCGCGAACGGGTCGGTACCGCTCATGCGTCGGGGTACAGCGCAGCGCGCGCCTGAGCGGCGGCGGCTCGGACCTCCGAGGCGGCCTCCGACGACGTCCCGTCCGACAAGCGCGTGACCGTACCGAGGCCCCATCGCGCAGCAACCTCGGCGTGTGATCCGCCAGCGGCGACGACTGCGGCCTGCACGCACGC
>JBMOFX010000395.1:0-1978 GCA_049318665.1 Ilumatobacteraceae bacterium
GCCGGCTCAACTTCCCCTCGGGTGACATGGTCGGCCACACCGGCAACCTCGATGCGACCATCCAGGCGATGGACGTGATCGACGGCTGCATGGCTGAACTGCTCGCCGTGATCGACGAATTGGGCGGCGTGCTCGTCTATACCGCCGACCACGGCAACGCCGACATCATGTTCACCGAGGCTGACGGCGTTCGTTCCGCGAAGACCTCGCACACATTGAGCCCCGTGCCGTTCGTGATCCACGACGCGGCATGGGACGGTGAGTACCGGATCGACCGCCCCGAGGGCGCGGGTCTCGCCAACGTGGCCGCGACGTTGCTCGAGTTGCTGGGCTTCGCCCCACCGGCCGACTACGAACCGGCCGTCATCGCGTTCTGAGGCCTCGCTAGCGTCACTGCGATGACGTACGAGTTCGACCGCTACCTCCGCTACGACGAGTTGACGGCGTGGCTCCACGCAACCGCGGCCGCCCATCCGGACCTCGTGACGATCGAGTCGTACGGCCGATCGCACGAGGGTCGCGATCTGTGGGTCGCCACGATCACCGATTCGTCCACCGGCACTCACGACACGAAGCCGGCGCACTGGGTCGATGCCAACATCCACTCGGTTGAGCTCACCGCGGGTGTGGCGGCGCTGCGGATCATCGAGCACCTGGTGCGCGGGTTCGGCGTCGATCCACTGGTGACCCGCGCGCTGCGGACGCGCACGTTCTACGTCGTGCCGCGGGTGAATCCCGACGGCGTCGAGTGGGCGCTGGCCGACTCGCCGTTGTATCGCCGGTCGAGCGTGCGGCCGTGGCCGTGGCGCGACGCGCGGCGAGCACCGGGTCTGTACGTGCGCGACATCGATGGCGACGGGCGCGTGCTGTCGATGCGTATCCCCGACCCGAACGGTGCGTGGAGGGTGAGCGAGCACGACCCGCGTCTGCTCGCACCCGTCTCCTTCGACGGCGCTGACGACGGTGCGCCGCGGTACCGCCTGCTGCTCGAAGGCGAACTCACCGACTTCGACGGCTTCACCGTTCCGACGCCCGCCCCGCCCGAGGGACTCGACATGAACCGCAACTTCCCGGCCGGTTGGGGCACCGCGGTGCGAGGCAGCGGCGACCATCCGCTCAGCGAACCCGAGATCGACGCGCTCGTTCGCGCGATCGTCGCCCGTCCCAACATCTGCGGCTACAACGCGTTCCACACCAGTGGCGGCGTGCTGCTCCGACCGTCGAGCACCCAGTCCGACAGCGCGCTCCCACCGGGTGATGTGTGGGTGTGGGGGCAGCTCGGCCGTCGCGGCACCGAGCTCACCCGGTACACCGTCCACTCGGTGTTCGAGGACTTCACGTGGGACCGCAAGGACACCATGAGTGGTGCGGCCGACGACTGGGCGTACGAGCACCTCGGCATCTTCGGCTGGACCACCGAGTTCTGGGACGTGGTGCACGCCGCCACCGGAACCAAGCAGTCGACGTACTTCTGGTACACCGGGCCCACCGAGGATGAAGAGCTTGCGGTGCTGCGCTGGTCGGACGAGCACCATCCGGAGATGTTCGTCGATTGGTACGCGTTCGATCATCCGCAACTCGGCCCGGTGGAGATCGGCGGCTGGGACGAGATGTGCACGTGGACCAATCCACCGCTCGGCCGTCTCGCCGCAGAAGTGGAGGGCCACGCCCAGTTCGCCATCGAGCAAGCGCTCGCCGCGCCGCAGATCGAGATCGTGCACCACGATGTCGTGTCGCTCGGCGACGACACGTGGCGCGTCGCCGTCGGCATCGCCAACACGGGCTGGTTGCCGACCGACATCAGCCATCGGGCCCGCACCGAACGCCTCGTTCGTCCACTCACCGCCGTGATCGAAGGGGCCGAGCCGATCGGGTCACCCGCGCGTCTCAAGCTCGGTCAGCTCGAGGGTCGGGCCGCGGCGCGCTTCGCCGAGCGCAACGACGGCACCCCCGATCGCGTCCTGGCCTCGTGGGTGGT
>JBMOFX010000396.1:0-1941 GCA_049318665.1 Ilumatobacteraceae bacterium
CGCCACCACCGCGCCGGGGGTGACGACGCCGCCCACCGTGGCACCTCCGACGTTGACGGCGCCCACGACGGCGCCGAGCACGACCGAGGTCACCACGACCACCGTCGCCGTGATGCCGGTGGCGCTCCCGGTTCCTGTGCCACCCCCCGACCCTGCGGCCGCAGAGCCGTACACCGAAGTCGGCACGATCGAGATTCCTCGCCTCGGCACCTCCCGGCCGCTCCTCGAAGGCATCACCCTGAAGACGCTCAACCGGGGCCCCGGCCACTGGCCCGGCACGGCCATGCCCGGCGATGTCGGCAATGTGGTCGTCGCAGGTCACCGCGTCAGCCACGGCCGCATCTTCCGACACATCGACCAGTTGGAGCCGGGCGACGAAGTCTTCTTCACCACCCTTGCCGGGCGGTTCCGCTACGTCGTGGACGGCACCACCATCGTCAAGCCCGACGCGATGTACATCCTCGACCAGACCGAAGATCGCACCGCCACGCTGTTCGCATGCCATCCGCCCGGCACCACCCGGGAACGGATCGTGGTGCACCTCACCTACGCCGACGAATGAGGCGTGCACTCGCGCTGGGCGCGGGTGCACTGGTTGCGCTCTCGCTCCCGCCATGGGGATGGTGGCCACTTGCGTTCGTCGGCATCGCACTGTTCGAGGTGTCACTCGGACGCGAGCCGGCTCGACGCGAGCGTGCTGCCTTGGGGTTCCTCTTCGGTGCGGGCTGGCTGTTCCCGGGCATGGGGTGGATGTGGTTCCTCACCGCACCCGGCTACGTCGTCGCAGGCACTGCGTTCGCCGCGTTCCACGCAGCCGCAGCAGCGGCGGCCCCGACCGGGCCGTGGCGGATCATCGGCCGTCCAGCGGCGCATGCGCTCGTCGAAGCTCTCCGGCTGTTCGTGCCGTTCGGCGGGGTGCCACTCGCGACGCTCGCGATCGGTCAGGCCAGCGGCCCACTGCTCGGCGTCGCCCGCATCGGTGGGGTGATCCTCATCTCGTGGGCGGTGTTCCAGATCGGCGTGGTGCTGGGCGTCGCAGTGGAAGCGGCACTCGAACGCCGCCGCCCGGAGCGGATCGCGCTCGCCTCCCTCGGTGCCGTGGCGGGTGTCTGTCTGCTGGCGATCGTCGCGCCGGGCGGCGACGCACTCGGTTCGTCGCTGCGCGTTGCGGCCGTGCAGGGTGGTGGACCCCAGGGAACCCTGGCCATCCGCACCAAGCCGGGCGTGGTGTTGGAACGCCACCTGGTTGCGACTCGGACCATCGCCCCCGGGAGTGCCGACCTCGTGGTGTGGCCCGAGAACGTGATCGACGTCGACGAGTTCTCCACCAGCCAGGCGCTCGTGGATGTCGCGGCGGAGGCGAAACGGATTGGTGCACCGATAGCCGTCGGCATCACCGAGGACGTGCCGGTCAGTGACGACCTGCCGGTCGGCGGCTTTCTCAACGCGCAGGTGATCGTCACCCCCGACGGTGACGTGACGAGCCGGTACGACAAGGTCCGCCGCGTGCCTTTCGGCGAGTACATGCCACTGCGCGACCTCCTGCATGCGATCGGCGCTCCCACCGACCAGGTGCCGCGCGACGCCATCGCCGGCACGGGCCCGGCCGTGCTCGACCTGCCGACGGGCGAGCGGATGGGTGTGGTGATCTCGTGGGAGGTGTTCTTCGGCGGGCGGGCACGAGATGGCGTGCGCCACGGCGGTGAACTGATCGTCAACCCGACGAACGGCTCGTCGTACACGGGCACGATCTTGCAGACGCAGCAGGTCGCGTCGAGTCGACTCCGAGCAGTCGAGACGGGTCGTTGGGTGGTGCAGGTGGCGCCCACCGGGTTCAGTGCGTTCGTGTCGTCACACGGTGATGTGATCGACCGCACTGCGGTGAGCGAGCAGGCAGTCATCACACATGTCGTGCGGCTGCGTTCGGGGTCGACGTGGTAC
>JBMOFX010000397.1:0-1939 GCA_049318665.1 Ilumatobacteraceae bacterium
GGCGTGTCGAGGCGTTCCACCGACTCGACAAGCTCACCAGCTTCGCCGCGGTCGATTACAAGTAGCCGAGCGCGCCAGCCGGATCAGTCGCGCTGGACCAGGCTCGACAACCGGCGAGTGAGCCCGCGAGGTGACACACCCGTGACGACGGCGAGGCCCTTGTAGATCACACCGGGCACGCTGAGCGCCTTGCCCTTTGCCACGTCGTGCAGGCCGCCACGGGCGACCTCGTCGGCCGTGAGCCACGCGAAGCTGGGGTACTGCGTGGCGTACGACTCGGTGTTGCTGACGCTCTGGAATTCCGTGCGGGTGAGCCCCGGGCACAGCGCCGTCACCTTCACGCCGGTGGCGCGGACCTCTTCGTGCAGGCTCTCGGTGAGGCTGGTGACGTAGGCCTTGGTAGCGGCGTAGACGGCCAGCTTCGGTGCCGGCTGGAAGCTTGCGACGCTGCTCACGTTGAGCAGGTAGCCGCTGCCCCGCGGCACCATCACCCCGAGCGCCGCGCGACTGATGCGCGTGAGCGCTGCGATGTTGAGTTGGATCTCACCGTCGAGTCGATCGGAATCGATCAGGTGAAAGTCGCCCGAGGTGCCGAAACCGGCGTTGTTGACGACGAGATCGATCGGCGAGTCGGTGCGCTCGATCCGGGCCACGACGGCAGCGACACCCTCGGCCGTCCCGAGATCGGCGGCGAGCACCTCGACCCGGGCGTAGTGCTCGGCCAACTCGCGCAGCCGATCCTCACGTCGGGCGACGATCACCTGCGGGATCCCGGCGTCGCCGAGAATCCGCACGATTGCTTCGCCGATGCCGCTCGACGCACCGGTGACGAGCGCTGATCGGAATGGGAGGGTTGCCATCGTGCGAGTCTACGACGCCGCTGGTGTCGCGAGTTCGACGATGTACTGCACGATCGATTGCACGTCGGTGTCGGGGATCGACTCGCCGGGCATCGCGCCGAAGCCTTGCACCCGCTTCGCGTTCGGGTTGAGAATCGACTCCGTGAGGTAGGCGCGATCGGCGACGACACTCGAGCCATCGACGAGCGCGACAGTCGAGCCGTACAGCCCCTGCCACGCCGGTCCGGTGACTCCTTCGCCGCTGCGTCCGTGGCAGCCGGTACAGCCGTAGGTGACCGCGAGTTCCTTGCCGCGCACTCCCTCGGCGCTGAGCGGCGGACCCGACGGTGAATCGCTCCGCGTGGCCAGCGACACGGCCACCACGAGGCCGATCACGATTGTGGCGGCGATGATCCCACCGATCAGGAGGTGGCGTTGACGTTCACGACGCACCCGCTCAGAGCGGCGGCGCGCCGTGTTGCCCATCTCGGGTCAGTGCGCTCCGGCGCTGGTTCCGAGGCCGCCCGTGGCATTGAGTCGTGCGTGGGCCCTGGCGAGTGCCGCGGTTGCCTCGGCGTCGTGCTCCCTGCGGAGCATCTCCTCGGCACGGTCCTTGGCCGACATCGCCCGAGGGCGGTCGATCTCGCTGGCGAGCTCGGCTTGGTCGGACAAGATGCTCACGGTGCTGCCACTCACCTGAACGAAACCACCGTGCACCGCCACGTCGAGCGTCGAGCCATCGGCCAACGCGATACGGGTGTGGTTCTCGGTGAGCGCGCCGAGGAACGGCGCATGGCCGGGCAGGAAGGCGATCTCGCCACCACCGAGGGTGCGCGTGATCACCTGGGTCGCCTCACCCGAGAACAACACGCGCTCGGGCGACACGATCTCGACCTGCATCGCAGCCATGATCAGGCGGTGCCTTCCTGCAAGGCCTTCGCCTTCGCGAGCACCTGCTCGACGCCGCCAACGTTGAGGAACGCCTGCTCGGGCACGTCGTCGAGATCGCCGCGAACGATGGCCTCGAAGCTCTCGACGGTCTCGCTGACGGGCACTGTCTCGCCGCTCACACCGGTGAACACCTCGGCCACATAGAACGG
>JBMOFX010000398.1:0-1920 GCA_049318665.1 Ilumatobacteraceae bacterium
ACAGCTTCAGCGTGCCGTCGGCCTCCACCTCGGCCCAGTCGCCGGGGATGCTCCACCGGACACCCTCGAACGTCACGAACGTGGCGGCCGACTTCGCCTCGTCCTTGTAGTAGCCGATCGGGGTGCGGCCGCGCAGGGCGACCCGTCCACGCTCGCCGCTGCCGGGGCTCACCTCGCGGCCGTCCTCGGTGAGCACCTTGGTGTTCGGGCCGAGGGCAAACTTCGCGGTGCTCGTCGGCGCGCCGGCCGACTCCGCGGTGGTGGTGTTACTCGCCATGCCGATCGCTTCGCTGCTGCCGAGGCTGTCGACCATGATCAGTCGCTGGTTGTGGCGCAGCAGACCGGCCTTGGTCTCTGCCGCCCAGATCACACCACTGGAAACGATCACGCGCAGCGAGGAGATGTCCCACCGATCGGGCTCAGCATCGAGCGCGCGAAGGATCGGCTTCGCGAAGGCGTCGCCGACGATCGACATGCTGTTCACCCGCTGGTGCTGCACGGTGTCGAGCAGTTCGATCGGATCGAAGTGGCGGCCCACCACCGTCACCACGGAACCGGCGAGCGCCAGGTTCCACATCGCGTTGAATGCGCCCGTGCCGTGCATGAGGGGCGCGGCGGGCAGGTTGCGCGGGCCCGGCTTGGCGATGCGTTCGTCGAACGCGTCCCACCCGGGAACCGTCGGCAGCGGGTTGCGTGACGCGGCGTCGAGGCTGCCGATCATGTCGTCCTGGCGCCACATCACGCCCTTCGGCATCCCGGTCGTGCCGCCCGTGAACAGGATGTAGAGATCGTCGGGCGAGCGACCCCAGGTGGGGATCGTGCGCTCCGTGGCCGATGCGGCCGCCGCTTCGTACGACACCGCCCAGTCGGGGCACGAATCGGAGCCGTCGTCGACCCAGATCCAGAGCTTCACCTTCGGGGCGCGGGCCCGCATGTTCGCGCAGCGATCGGTGAACGCCCCGTGGAACACGACCGCCTCGGCGTCTGCGTTGTCCCACAGGTAGGCGAGCTCGTCGTCGGTGTAGCGGTAGTTGGTGTTCACCGGCACCATCGCGGCCTTGTACATGCCGAACATCGACTCGAGGTACTCGGGGCAGTTGTAGAGGTAGTGCGCCACCTTGCTCTGATGACCGAGGCCGGCGGCGAGGAGCGTGGCGGCGATCCCGTCGGCGCGGCGATCGAACTCGTCCCATGTGGTCGACCGATCACCTTGGATCTGCGCAAGCGCGTCGGGGAAGCGGTCGGCGTTGCGCTCCCAGATCTCGGCGAGGTTCCAGCCGGCTGCGGACGATGTCTGGCTCACGCGGCGAGGGTAGCCGTGGTCGCTTGCCCCGGCCTCCTCCGCCGTGGTTACCGGTGGGTAAGGTGCGGGCATGGACTTCCTCCTCCCTGCCGACGACGACCCGCGTCGCCTCGAGGTGCGTGAGTGGCTCGTGGCCCATCCGCGCCCGACTGGTCGTCAACTCGCCGAAGCCGGACTCGTGGCTCCGCACTGGCCGAAACCGTGGGGACTCGACGCCGACCCGATCCATCAGCTGATCATCGACGACGAACTCGCGAAGGCCGGCGTGCGTCGTCCGACCAATCCGATCGGCATCGGGTGGGCCGGCCCGACGCTGCTCTACGCGGGTACCGAGGCGCAGAAGGAGCAGCACCTCTTCCCACTGCTGTCGGGCGAGGAGTTCTGGTGCCAACTGTTCAGTGAGCCCGGCAGTGGTAGCGACCTCGCGAACCTCGGCACGCGTGCGGTGCGCGATGGCGACGAGTTCATCGTCAACGGACAGAAGATCTGGACCAGTGGCGCGCAGTATGCGAAGTACGGGATCCTCATCGCGCGCACCGACGTCGACGTGGCCAAGCACCGTGGCATCTCGTACTTCGTCTGCCCGATGGACGCGCCCGGCATCGAGATCCGCCCGA
>JBMOFX010000399.1:0-1919 GCA_049318665.1 Ilumatobacteraceae bacterium
GCCTGCGCCTGCGGGTCGGCGATCACGTCGTAGATCGAGTTGATGGGCGCCCACCACACGTCATTCGCATCGAAGCGGCGGGCGAGTTCATCGCGGTCGTGCTTCGCGAACTCAGCATCGAGCACGGAGACGAGCGCTTCGCTGTTGATCAATCGGGCCTTCGCATCGACGAAGCGGTCGTCTGTCGCGAGGTCCTTGCGGTCGAGCGCAGCGAGGAGTTGTGGCCAATGGCGATCGGCTTCGAGCAGCAGCAGCCAGAACCCACTGCCATCGGCCGTGCGATAGCAGTTGACCAGTGGACCGCGGCTGCGCTCACGCGGGCGCGTGCTCTCCCGCTTGCCGTAGCGCAGCACGATGCCGATGTCCCAGCCGATGGTGTACATGCCGGCCCGAAGCAGGCTCGTCGCCACGAGACCACCGAGCCCGGTCCGCTCACGCTCGAGCAACTTCGCGAGGACGCCCGAGAGCAGCGTGATGCCGGTGACGTGATCGCCCATCCCGCTGCGGATGCCGGGGGGCAACTCGTCGGGCGGCACGAGCGTGTGCGCCACGCCGCTACGCGCCCAGAACGCCCCGATGTCGTAGCCGGCTCGGTTGCGGTCGGGCCCGTCGAGCCCGTAGCCGGTGAGGCTTGCGTAGACGAGACGGGGGTGGCGTGCGAGCACGTCGTCGTGGGCGAGCCCGAGCCTGGCGAGTGCCTCCGGCCGGACGTTGGTGACGAACACGTCGGCGGTTGCGAGCAGTCGATCCATCTGCGCTCGTCCATCGTCGGTTCGCAGGTCGAGCACCACCGACCGCTTCCCACGGTTGTCGATCTCGAACGGTGGGAGGCCCTGCTGGTCGGCGACGCCGAGCGCGCCGAACACGCTGCGCTGCGGATCGCCGGTTGGGGGCTCGACCTTGATGACGTCGGCTCCCCAATCGGCCATCAGACCCGCGGCCGCGGGCCCCGCCACCCACACGCCGAGCTCGACGACGCGATAGCCAGCAAGAGGTCCGCTCATCGGCGTCGGGCCGCCATCGTGGAGGCAGCGTCGCTGTCGCGGATGAACAGCGCCGCCACGCCGGCAGCGAGAGAGAACACCACTGCGAGACCGAAGGCGAGGTGGTAGCCAGTGAGCGCGCTCGCAATCTCCTCGGCGTTCGCAGGCGGTCGACTGAGCGACATGTTCGACGCGAGCACGCTCGCCAGCACAGCAACGCCGATCGATACCGCCACTTGCCGCTGGGTGGTGAAGATCGCCGATGCCCGGCCGTTGTCGGCGGGCGCGATCGTCGCGTAGCTGGCGGCCTGCATCGGCACGAACGCGAAGCCCATGCAGAGTCCGCGAGCGAACATCATCAAGCGGATCCACCAGAGGCTCGAGTACTGGTCGAGTCCGATGAAGAACGAGATCACGAGACCCGATGCCAGCAATCCGCCCGCCATGAGGCGTCGTGGGCCAATGCGCCCGTAGAGCCGACCGGCGAACTGCGACGAGATCAACACGCCGAATGCCTGCGGGAACGTGGTGAGACCGCTGTGGAACGCATCCTGCCCGCGCAGCAACTGCAGGTACAGCGGCATCACGAACAACAGACCGAGGAAGCTCATGGTGGACAACGCGCTCACGACGTTGCACTGACGGAAGATACGGTTGGCGAAGAGCCGCAACGCAAGCATCGGATGCTCGACGCGCAACTCGACCCACACCATGGCGACACCGAGCACGGTGCCCAGTGTGAGCGTGGTGACGACGACCGCGCTCCCCCAGCCCGCGCGGGGTCCTTCGCTGAGGCCGTACACGATGAGGGCGAGTGCGCTGCCCGACAGCAGGAAGCCCGGAAGATCGAAACGCCCGACGCTCGGCTCGCGCTGCTCACGCAGGAACACCGCCGCGAAGATGAGGCCGGCGATGCCGATCGGCACGTTGATGAGG
>JBMOFX010000400.1:0-1918 GCA_049318665.1 Ilumatobacteraceae bacterium
GGTTTCGTTCCGGCGGGTCATGCGGTCTCGACATTCCGCGGAAACTACAGCACGCTACGCGAGACGGGCGGGTGCACCGCCGCCGACCGCTGGCACCCATGAGGGCACCCCGTCGCTCGTCCAGCGGTGCCGCTCGGGACGGGTCGCGTTGCGGCATGTGATCATCTCAGATAATCTGACTTCATGCCTGAGGTCACCGCGACGGAAGCGTCCCGCAGCTTCGCGGACCTGCTCGATGCCGTCGAGCACCGAGGTGAGACGTTCGTCATCATTCGTCGAGGGAAGGTGATCGCTCAACTCGAGCCTGCGCGCGTTGCATCCGGAGCGCGTGCAAAGGACGTCCTCAGACGGCACCGCATCGATCCCGCCTGGAGCGAAGAAGTGGCCGAACTCCGATCGCAACTCGTCACCGAGGAGCGGTTCTGACCGCCCTCCTGCTCGATACGAGCGTGCTGATCGCCGTCGAACGACGCAAGCTCGATCTCGATCGATTGATCGCCGACGACGACGAGCCAGCGATCGCAGCGATCACCGCAGCAGAACTCGGTGTCGGAGTCGAGCTCGCAACGGGACGGCGAAAACTCAATCGCCGAGCGTTCGTTGATGACCTACTCGAGGTGCTCCCCGTCATTGCCTATGACCTCGACGTCGCTCGGGCTCACACCACACTGCTCGCGGCCGTCCGGCGCGCCGGTCGCCCCAGAGGCGCGCATGATCTGATCATCGCCTCTACGGCGCTGGCGACCGCTCGAACCGTCGTCTCCGCCGATCTCACCGGATTCGACGACCTCCCCGGCGTCGTGGTGCGAACGCCCGCCTAACAGCGCGGAACTGCCTGGTTGATGATGAGGATCATGCCGCTCGGCGTTCCTTCACCCATCTGACCCGTCACGACCGTCACCAGCGTCACCACTGCTCCCAGTGGAGCACCTCGTCGACGGGTCGGCGGCGGACCGGGCCGAACCGGCCGAGGGGATAGCCCATCGGTACGAGTGCGTAGATGCCGTAGTCCTTGGGTACGCCGAGCACCCGGCGGAAGTCGGTCTCGCGGAACAGGTGCCAGATCGTGAGGGTGGCCCCGAGGCCGTGGGCCCGGGCGGCGAGCAGCAGGTTCTGCGCCGCCGGATAGATGCTCGACGCCTCGCCAAGCCCACCCGCGGCACGGGCGCCGGCGGCGAGCTTGCGGAGTCGGGTTACGCCGAGTCGCCGGGCGAGCGCCGCGTTCGACCTGACGTCGAGCAAGGTCGACAGTCCGAGCCCGGATTTCCGATAGCACACGGCCACCAGCGCCGGAGTGTCGTGGAAATGCTCGGCCTGATACCGCAGCGCATCGGCCATCTTCGAGTGGCTCTCGTCGTCAAGGTCGGGCACCACGATGCCCATCAGCGCCGAATACGTGTCGACGACGTCACGCCACAACGGGGCGAGCTTGGCCATCCGCTCGCGGTCGGTGACCACGACGAACGCATAGTGCTGGGCGTCAGAACCGCTCGGTGCCCACGTGGCGGCGCGTACGACGTCCTCGAGCACCTCGCGCGGGATCGGATCGGGCTTCAGCCGGCGCATCGCCCGCATGGTCGCCATGACCTCCATGATGGGAGCGTCGGCACCGACCGGGACGGGAGCGTCGAGCGGCTGAGAGAGCTCGGTGGCTTGGGCACGCTGAGGACCGGTGTTGGAGGCCATTCACCTGTCTACCAGCGTGGCCGGTTCCCTGCCGTCCACTCTCGTACTCACGTGTTCTCGTCACGACGCTTGCGGGACGCGCTCTCACCGGGCATGACGAGCGGGGCGCGATGACTTCGAGCGAGGGTCTGTATCCTTACCTCACGTCCTGAGTAAGGAGATGCGATGGAGATCGCTGCCAAGATGAGCTCGAAGGGTCAGATCACGGTCCCGAAGGCGGTGCGCGACGCGC
>JBMOFX010000401.1:0-1904 GCA_049318665.1 Ilumatobacteraceae bacterium
CTGCCCATGTCCGTGGCGCTGAAAGTGATTGTTTCGTTGCCGCTCGTGTTGTTGCCGTGGGCGGCGGCGCACTTCGCCAAGGTGGCTGGCCTCACTGCTCCTGGGCAGGTGCTCACGGGCGCGGCAAGTCTGATCTTCCTGTTCGACAGTTCGAACAGCAACCTCGGCGGAAACATCGCTTCCACCGTGACCGGCGAGTACGCCTATGCCTGGTCGATGCTCCTCTGCATCGTGACCCTGGCGATCTTTGCCCGCGACCTCGAACGCGGCCGACGCGGCCCCGCAGCTGGTTTCGTCGGCGGCATCGCCGCGTTGTGTCATCCGATCGGAGCGATGTTCTTGGTGGTGGGCCTCATCAGCCAGGCTGCGCTGGCCCCCGTCAAGGCGCGTCGCGGTGCGGCGATTCATCTTGTGCAGAGCTTCGTTCTCACGGGGCTGATTGCCTCGTTCTGGTACCTGCCGTTCCTGCGATACGGCGACTATCGCATCGACGCGGTGTTTACCAAACGCACCGATTACGGGTCGATTCTGTTCCCGTTTTCACCTCTACTTGAGGTCGTCTTCGTTGCACTTGCTGGCCTCGCGGTGTACGAAGCCGTGCGTCGTCAGTGGCGACCGATCCTGGCACTTGCGATCGCTGGAGCCACCTTCGGTCTTGGCGTCCTCATCGTTCCGCAGGGTGCGATCAACAACGGACGTCTGACCCCGTGGTGGAACCTGTCGCGGCTGATGCTCGCCGGCGTCGGTGCGTCGGTCCTCGTCGGATACGTGGTCGAGCGGGTGAGCTGGAAGCGTCGTCAGTCGACCATGATCGGTGCCCCGCTCGGCATCGCCGCCGTGCTGCTGTTCTGCATCTCGTGGAACGTGGGCACGCTGCCGCTGGGGGACCGAACGACTACATCGCTCGGCGAATGGACGTTGGCCACCGACTTCCAGTGGATCGTCGGGCCCAGTCACCAGCTCACTCCGACGGTGCAGTTCCAGGCATTGTCGTTCGCCGGGATCGAGCGAGGCCCGTACTGGGGTGAGTACCAGGAGTTGGTCAGCACCCTCGACGACATCACGGCTGAACGTGGCTGCGGACGAATTGGCTACGAGTTCAAGTGGGACGGAAGGTACGGATCGATATACGCGCTGCAGTTGCTGCCGAAGTTCACCGACGGCTGCGTTACCACGATCAACGGGCTGCTGGCAGGTTCCCCCAACGCCAACTTCTTCCAACCCGTAGCGGAGAGCGCGTGGTCGATGGAAGCCGAGAAGTACAACCGCCGGCTCCCGTTTGAAGAACCCAACATGGCTCGTGGCGTCAGCTACCTGCGCGAACTGGGTTGCCAGTACTACTTGGCGCTGACGCCCGAGATGGTGGCCGACGCACGCGCTGCCGATGGGTTGACCGAACTGGCCACGGTCGGACCGTGGAGCGTGTTCGAAGTCGCCGACGTCGCCCTGGTCGAACCGTTGACCAGGGTGCCGTACGTCGACAGTTCGGTCGCCGGTCGGGACGACTGGTCGGATGCGTCGATGGCCTGGTTCCAACAGGCCGACTCGACTGCACCGCGAGTGTCCCTCAAGGGCGCAAACGGCTGGCCGGCCACCGCCGAGGAGTCGGCGCAGTCGAAACTCCCAACGAATGAGGTGGCTGACATCGTCGACGACGGCGACACGATCTCCTTCAACGTCAGCGTGCCCGGTGTACCGGTGCTGGTGCGCGAGTCCTACTTCCCCACATGGAAGGCCGAGGGGGCTGACGGTCCCTACCGAGTGGCGCCGAACTGGATGGTGCTACCCGACGAAGATGCACCGCAGTTGGAGGAGCTGTGTGGGGACCGGTGGGTGTTCGTCTACCGCGCGCGCTCCGCCACCGGCTGTGAAGCCACGGCCCGGGTCGAAATTTCCGATTGGGT
>JBMOFX010000402.1:0-1901 GCA_049318665.1 Ilumatobacteraceae bacterium
TGCGGCCCTTCATCGCGCCGGTGTAGAGGCGGCGCATCTCGGCACGCATCTCGGCGGGGTCGCGCCAGTTGTTGTTGGGCCCGGCGTCGGACTCGTGCTCGCTGCAGATGAAGGTGCGGTCTTCCACGCGGGCCACGTCGCCCGGGTCGCTGTGCGCCCAGTAGCTGTTCGGGCGCTTGGCCTCGTCGAGCTGGGCGAAGGTGCCCGCTGCAACCAGTTCGTGGCAGAGGCGGTCGTATTCCTCGGCTGAACCGTCGCACCAGTACACCGCGTCGGGTTGGAGGATCGTGACCCACTCGGCGACCCACGCCTGCAAGCGAGTGTTGGTGGTGGTGGCACTCATCGAAGGGCTCCTTTGACGCTTCGTTGCGTCGGACAACTGGGTCGACTGCGGGGTCGACCTACTGGCCGGGGGTCCGCATGTCGGATTCACTGCCGAGGCGCAGCCGGGAGGCCCGCCCGTCTTCGTTCAACTCGAACACGACGCGCTGGCCCTGCCGGAGGGTGCGGAAGATCGAGCCGTCGAGCGCGTCGGCGGCGAGGTCGAACTCGGAGAGGTCGGTGTCTCGCAGCACGAGGCCGTCGCCCGTGTTCGGGTCGTACGACTTGATGACGCCCTGCACGGCGGTCAGACCTTGACGATCTTGCCGCTCTTGATGCAACCGGTGCACACGTGCACGCGGGTGGGGGTGCCCTTCACGAGGGCACGAACACGCTGGATGTTCGGGTTCCACCGCCGCTTGGTGCGACGGTGCGAGTGCGACACGGACATGCCCCAGCTCGGACCCTTGCCGCACACATCACACACTGCTGCCATGACACGCCTTCTTTCGATCGAGCGATCTCCACGGGGACAGCCCGTGAAAGAACCCTGGAACGATACCAGTCGCCTCGTCATCTTCCCCAAGCCCAGCGCCGCCTCGCGCGATCGTTTGCGCCGATGGCCCTATCCGCCGCGGTGGGATGAGCGGCCCTAGTCTGTTGGCCGTGCCGACCCTCGAGCTCTTGAGTGCCGACGCGCTGCGTCAGACCGTCGTCACGTTCCGCGACACGATGCGCGAGCATGCCCCGGGCATCAATCGGCTCAACGTCTATCCGGTGCCCGACGGCGACACGGGCACCAACATGGCGCGCACGCTCGACGCAGTGGTGGCCGAGCTCGAGCAGGCCGATCGTGGCATCGAGCCCACCTGCGCGGCCATCAGCCACGGGTCGCTCATGGGGGCTCGTGGCAACAGCGGCGTCATCCTCAGCCAGATCCTGCGTGGCATGTCGGCCACGCTGAAGGTGGGGGAGGCGACAGGCGCGAAGGTCGCCGAAGCACTCCAAGCCGCCTCGGCCGCTGCGTATCAGGCGGTGCTCAAACCGATCGAAGGCACGATCCTCACCGTCGTTCGGGCTGCTGCCGACGGCGCATCCGAGGCCGCTGCCGACGGGGCGTCGTTGTTGGGCGTGCTCCGCTCGGCGCGGACGGCCGGCCGCGCCGCGCTCGCCAGCACCCCCGATCTTCTCCCCGTGCTCAAGGACGCAGGTGTGGTCGATGCCGGTGGCGCAGGGTTCATGCTGCTGCTCGATGCGGCCCTCTACGTGGTCGATGGTGAACCGCTTCCTGAGCCGGAGGCGTTCGACGGGCCGACCCCCGAGCAACTCGACGCAGTGGCGCGTCGACATGCCGCCCACGACGGCGAACTCGATGTTTCCGAGCAGCGCTACGAGGTGATGTACTTCCTCGACCTCGACGACGTCTCGATCGATGCGTTCAAGCAGGGTTGGGGAGCGATCGGCGATTCGATCGTCGTGGTCGGCGGCGACGGGCTGTGGAACTGCCACGTTCACACCAATGACATCGGGGCGGCGATCGAAGTGCCGCTCGACCTCGGCGGTCGTCCGCGCCAGATCCG
>JBMOFX010000403.1:0-1887 GCA_049318665.1 Ilumatobacteraceae bacterium
GGTAGTTCGCCTCGTAGACCGTGTTGCCCTTCACATAGATGTTGTGGCCGACGGCTGTGTTGCCGTTGGTGAAGGTGCCCATCACGACAGGCGCCATGAGGTTCGAGACATCCATCACGATCGTCGTGGTGACCGTGACGGTGTTGCCCTCGTCGAGCTCGTCGTTGATGTAGAGGTAGCGCGACTCCTCGTCGAGCCAGCCCTGGTGGCAGTAGCGCGCGCCGGGGTAGGTCGTGGTCGAGAGCAGGACGGGGTTCGCCTTGTCGGTCACATCGACGATGCGCACCGCGGGCGACGCCCAGCCGTTGTTCAGTCCGCTGAAGCAGAAGGCGATCTGCTTGCCTGCGTAGGGACCGCTCGTGTAGGTCTTGACCTGCGCCTCGTGCACATAGAACGGCGTCCACGCGCCGACAAAGGTCGGGTTCGACGGGTCCGCGAGGCTGTAGATGCGCAGGCCGTTGCCACCGCCGCCAGCGCGGTAGAGGTAGCCGCTCAGGTTGTCGATCGCGAGCGTGTGCGTGGCCGCGCTCGTGCCGCTCGGGGTGTTCACGGTGCGGACGAGCGTAGTCGTGCCGGTCCCGTCAAGCTGCGACAGGTCGAACACCTGGATGCCGGCGCCGCCCTCGGACGCCGCGTAGCAGTAGCGCGAGTGGGTGCGCACATCGCGCCAGAGGCTGTTCACGCCTGGCTGGAACGACTTGATGACCGATGCGCCGGGATCGGTGATGTCGACGAACGCCGTGCCGTTCGAGAGCCCCATGATGGCGTACTCGCGGCCCGAAGGCGAGACCCAGCCCCAGCAGCTGTTGCCGTTCTGCACGCCCGTCGCAAAGGTGTTGAGCGGGAACCACGCCTTGAGCACCACGCCGCTCGAGGTGAAGCCTCCGCCCGCGACGCCGCCGTCGCCCTGATCGGCCTCGCGCCAGATCGGTCCGCGCACGGGACGCTGACGGTCGCGCAGCTTGAGGTCGCCGTCGTGCGCGCTTGCCGGCACGGCGGCGAGCAGCGCGGCGAGGACACCGCCAGCCACCGCCGTCCGATGCGCGAAGCCCGAGAGCGAATATCGGGAACAGGACAGCGCAGGGAGATTCGAGGTCTTCATCTGGACACCTTACTGCAGGACGCAGCGCTTTACCGCCAGTTGCTCATCAGCGTGGCAAGATCCGTCCCGCCGACGACGCCGTCGCGATCGAGATCCGCCGCGGGGTTGTTCGAGCCCCACGAGCCGAGCAGGATGCTGAGGTCGCTGCCGTTCACCGAGCCGTCGCCGTTGATGTCGCCGACGATGTTGGGCGTGCAGTCGACATTGGTGATCTTGAGGTCGTCGACGCCTGCCTCGACCAGCGAGCCCGTGGCAAGGTCGCGCGCGATGAAGCGGACGCGCACCTGGTTCGTCGGGGTCACGAAGTCACGCACGCGCCAGGAACGCTTGGTCCACGCAGCGTTGTTCGTGGCGATCGTCTCGAGCGCGACCCAGGTGGTGCCGCCGTTGTTCGAGATCTCGACGGGCATCGAGTCGGCGTTGGGCGCGCCGCCCAGGTTGTTCGAGTACCAGTACCAGTACTCGAGCGTCGGCTCATCGAGGCCCGTGAGGTCGTAGTTCGGCGAGAGAAGCGTGGTCACGCCGCCGTCGACATCGGCCGCGCCATCGCCGCCGCCGACGACGCCCTGGCCGGTCACGAAGCAAATCGTTCCGTTGACGGTGTGGTCGTTCTCAGGCTGGGCGTTGGTGCCCACCGGATCCACGCGCACCCACTGACCCGAGGTCGCGGTGTCGCCCGCGATGCCAGCGGTCCAGCCGCTCGCAACCTCGAAGGCGTCCTCCAACACAGTCGCGACCGAGATCGCCGAGAAGGTGGTCCGAACCGCATCGCTCGACGCGTCGCC
>JBMOFX010000404.1:0-1865 GCA_049318665.1 Ilumatobacteraceae bacterium
CCGTCGCTATGACCTGTCCCGCGTCGGCCGCTACAAGCTCGACCGCAAGCTCGGCACCGAGGTTGCGAAGCTCGACCAGCTGTTCGGCGCTGGCACCACCGAGATCGGTGACGTGTTCACCACCGACAACGACGATCCGGCCAAGATGCCCGCGTTCAGCGAGGACGTGCTCCGCCCCAACGAGGTGCTGGCCGCGATCAGCTACATGCTCCACCTCGTCAAGCAGGAGCCGGGCTACAGCCTCGACGACCAGGACCACTTCGCGAACCGTCGCATCCGCTCGGTCGGCGAGCTCATCCAGAACCAGGTGCGCATCGGCCTCAGCCGGATGGAGCGCGTGGTCCGTGAGCGCATGACCACGCAGGACGTCGAGGCGATCACCCCGACCACGCTGGTCAACATCCGCCCGGTGGTCGCGGCGATCAAGGAGTTCTTCGGTACGTCGCAGCTGTCGCAGTTCATGGACCAGGTGAACCCGTTGTCGGGCCTCACCCACCGCCGTCGTCTCTCCGCGCTCGGACCTGGTGGCCTCAGCCGTGAGCGCGCCGGCTTCGAAGTCCGCGACGTGCACTTCAGCCACTACGGCCGCATGTGCCCGATCGAGACGCCTGAGGGTCCGAACATCGGCCTCATCGGTGCGCTGTCGACCTTTGCCCGCGTCAACGAGTTCGGTTTCATCGAGACGCCCTACCGCAAGGTCCTCAACGGCAAGGTCACCGACGAGATCGTCTACATGGCCGCCGACGAGGAAGAGAAGTACGTCGTTGCCCAGGCCAACACGCCGATCAACGCGAACGGGTCGTTCAAGACCGACCGCATCCTCTGCCGTCGCAGCCCGCAGGCCGCGAGCCTCGAAGACCTGAAGCGGATGCTCGAGGCCGAGAGCTTCTTCGGCGCCACCACCGACATCGCCTCCGTCACCCCGGAGGAGGTGCAGCTCATGGACGTGAGCCCGCGCCAGATCGTCTCGGTCGCCACCGCGCTCATCCCGTTCCTCGAGCACGACGACGCGAACCGCGCCCTCATGGGTGCCAACATGCAGCGCCAGGCGGTTCCGCTGCTGCGTGCCGAGGCGCCCTACATCGGCACCGGCATCGAAGACCGTGCGGCGCGTGACGCGGCCGACCTCATCCAGGCGACCGGCCCCGGCAAGGTCACCGAGGTGAGCGGCGACGCAGTCACCGTCACCTACGACGAGGGCGGCAAGCACACCTACCGCCTGTCGAAGTTCCGTCGCTCCAACCAGGACACGTGCATCAACCACCGGGTCCGCGTCACCGAAGGCCAGGCCGTGGTTGCCGGCACGATCATCGCCGACGGTCCGTCGACCGACCACGGCGAGCTCGCGCTGGGCAAGAACCTGCTCGTCGCGCTGATGCCGTGGGAGGGCTACAACTTCGAAGACGCGATCATCCTCTCCGAGCGTCTGGTGAAGGACGACGTGCTCACGTCGATCCACATCCACGAGCACGAGGTCGATGCCCGCGACACCAAGCTCGGGCCGGAAGAGATCAGCCGGGACATCCCGAACCTCTCCGACGACATCCTGCGCGACCTCGACGATCGCGGCATCATCCGCGTCGGCGCCGAGGTCGGCCCTGGCGACGTGCTCGTCGGCAAGGTCACGCCGAAGGGCGAGACCGAGCTCACCCCCGAGGAGCGCCTGCTGCGCGCCATCTTCGGTGAGAAGGCCCGCGAGGTGCGCGACACCAGCCTCAAGGTGCCCCACGGTGAGAACGGCAAGGTCATCGACGTCAAGGTCTTCAACCGCGAAGACGGCGACGAGCTCCCCCCCGGCGTCAACCAGCTCGTGCGGGTCTACGTCGCCCAGAAGCGCAAGATCTCGGTGGGCGACAAGCTCGCCG
>JBMOFX010000405.1:0-1848 GCA_049318665.1 Ilumatobacteraceae bacterium
AGCGAGACCCAGTTGCCGATGCGGCTGTCGAGATCGGCCAAGCGGTCGGGGTCGATCCGGGTCAGTTACCGGCGGGCTACCTCCCGTTGCCCGCCGACCTGGCAGCGCAAGCGGTCGCAACTGCAAAGATCATTCGAACGATGACCGAGCCCGTTGACGTCGGCAGCGGTGGGCCGACGACCGTGCAGCCTTCAGCTCCTACAACCGTGGCTCCTGCCCCCGTCGCCCGCCCAGTTCGGCCGAGCGGGGGGGCCAGCACAACCGCGACCACCACCCCGATCCAGGAGCCGACCACCAGCGTGCCCGAGACCACTGTCCCCACGACGACGGTCGCTACCACGACCACCACCACCACAGTGGTGGCGACGCCCACCACGGCGCCGCCTTCGCTGACTCCCTCGGAAGCGATGCCAGGCTCGCGCTATGCGATTGCGGGTCTCGGGGCTGCGGCGGCTGCGTCAGCGCTCGTGGCCCTCGAGATCACCAAGCGAGCTCGCCGCGCCGGTGGCGCTGAGCAGGCGGTCGCCCTATGACCCGGTTCACTCGTGCGCTGGCTGCGAGCCTCGCCATCATGGTGTCGCCCCTCGTCTCGGTGTACCCGGGCGATGCCGCATCGCCGACCATCCCCTCGAGCGAGGTCAAGGGCCGAATGGGCGATCTGCTCCTGCAGACGGCCGGACTCGCACCGGCCGAAGAGGGTGACGGCGACGCTCCCTTCTTCGTGCGCCTCCCGGACGGAGCAACCTGCCCGGGAGACAGCGCCAACGATCAGTGGCGGGTCAACACGTTCGTGATCCCGGCGGCCGAGGACCCGTTGAAGCTCGAGTTCACCGCAGGCGGTCCTGAACCGGTGTGGCAGGATCACTTTGCGCTCTTCGACGTCGGGTCGAGAACAACGGTCATCAATCAGTTCCTCGAGAAGAACGAGACTGCGGGCAACCCTGGTGTGATCAAGCCGTTGCCGCAGATGTTCATGGCACCGATCGCCGAAAACGGCTTCACGACGGGGCGCTATCGACTGGGCGTTGCGTGCACGTTCTGGCAGCAGACGACGCAGTACTGGGACGTCGACATCGAGATGACGTCGAGTCAAGGCGCCAACGGTGTCGGCACGATGTCGTGGAATGTTGTCGGCACGATGACGACGCCGAGCGCCGGTGCGACGTCGGACAACTCGCCGACCCCGTTGATCATTGCCCTTCTTGCCGCGGCCGTCGGTGCCGCATTTTTCGTTGTCATCCGTCGTTCGCGCCGCAGTGCGAACCCATGAACCAGGAGTAATCAATGCAAACCATGACTCCCCACACCACCACGGTCCGTCGGCGCATTGGTGCGCGGGCGGCGGCGGCGTGCAGCGCTCTGTCGGTCGGGCTCTTCGTCGTCACCGCACTCGGAATAGCGCTGACCCCCAACACCGTCGAGGCCGCCGGAACCCGGCAGGGTAGCGTTACGTTCCAGGCCGGAGGTGGTGGTGCCGGGTTGATCACATCCGGCGGCAGCGCTGGCTTCCTGATGGTGCTGCCTACAGGCGCTGCGTGCTCCGGTTCGGGCTCGGCCGGCTATCGGTGGGACACGTTCCTCGTCGATGCCTCGGTCGACCCTGGCGCCCTCCGTTTCGTGGCGGGCCCCCAACCCGTGGGCGACGCCCTGGTCACATTCCTCCGCGACATCGACGGTGGCAAGCTCTCGCAGAAGTTCCCGGCTGGCAGTCCCGCAGGATTCATTCCGGAGATCCCCAGCATCTCGCTGCCGAACACCGTCACGCCGTTGCCCCTTGGCACCTACCGCATCGGCGTGGCCTGCAACTTCAATCAGCTCACCCAGCAGTACTGGGACACCACCATCGTC
>JBMOFX010000406.1:0-1846 GCA_049318665.1 Ilumatobacteraceae bacterium
GTTGCGGTACACGGTGTTCCACGACGAGAAGTGGTAGCGGTGCGCGATCTCGTGGAGCACACCACCGTCGCGGCCGAGGTAGCGGATGACATCGGTGCTGGTGCCGATCTCGTCGATCGGTCGACCCAGCCGTTCGACGAGATACCGCGCACTGTCGGGCAGGAACCCGATGCCGGCACCACGCTGCTCGAGTTCCACCGGCGAGCGCTCGTGGATGGTGACGTCGTGGCCCAGGTCGCGCAACAGCAGGCCCGCGGTGAGCCCGCCGAGCGAGCCACCGGCGATGCACACCCGCAAGGGGCTCGATGCAGATGCGGTCGTCACCGTGGATCAGTCTTCCGCAGCCAGTCGAGCACCGCAGCAGTGTGCTCGCCGAGGCGGGGCACACGACCCATCTCGATGTCGATGCCCTCGACGTCGACGGGGGATCGCAACGCCTGGAACGTGCCGTTCGGCGTGTCGACGTCGGCCCAGCGCTGCCGGGCGATGAGTTGGGGATGATCGAGCACGGCGAACAGGTCGTTCACCCTGCCCCAGGCGAGACCGGCCGCCTCGAGTCGGTCGACGAGCGCGTCGGCGGTGAGCGATCGGGTGATCGCCCCGATGCGTTCGTCGAGTTCGGTGCCGTTGGCGACGCGGCCCTCGTTGGTGGCGAACCGCTCGTCGTCGGCCAGGTCGAGCGCGTCGAGTGCCGCGCACAGGGCCCGCCACTCTTTGGTGTTCTGCACCGCGATCACCACATCGCCACCGGCTGCGCTGGGGAACGGTCCGTACGGAGCGATGGTGGCGTGGCGGGCACCGGCGCGGCGGGGCAACCGGTGCAACTGCCGGGTGAGGGTGACCTGGTGGCCGAGCCACTCGAGCAACGCGTCGAACAGCGACACCTCGACATGCGCGCCCTCGCCCGTGATGCCGCGCTGCAGCAGCGCGAGCAGCACGCTGCTGTAGCCGTACATCCCGCCGGCGATGTCGGCCACGCTGACCCCGGCTTTCACCTGGATGTCGGGGGTGCCGGTGAGTGACACGAGGCCCGCCTCGGCCTGGACCAGCAGGTCGTAGGCCCGCCGGTCGCGGTACGGCCCGTCGGGGCCGTACCCGGTGATCGAACACGTGACGAGCCGCGGGTGACGGGCGCGCAACTCGGCGGTGCCGAGACCGAGCCGGTCGAGCGCGCCGGGCACGAGGTTCTGGACGAGCACATCGGCCCGGGCGATGAGATCAGCCAGCACGGCGCGGCCCTCGGCCGTCTTCACGTCGAGCTCGACGCTCTCCTTGCCACGGTTCAGCCACAGGAACCAACTCGAGTATCCGGGACCCATCGCATCGTCGTAGTGGCGGGCGAAGTCACCCTCACCCACACGTTCGATCTTGATGACTCGCGCGCCGGCATCGGCGAGTTGCCGTGTGGCGAAGGGTGCCGCGACGGCCTGTTCGAGGGCGACGACGACGAGGCCGTCGAGCGGACCGCTCACGGGGTGCCGGTGGCCACGGCCACGGTCTTGGTCTGCGAGAACGCCAGCACCGCCTCGGCGCCCTTCTCGCGCCCGTAGCCGGAGTGCTTCACGCCGCCGAAGGGCAACTCGACGCCGCCCCCGGCGCCATACCCGTTCACGTAGACCTGGCCGCAACGCAGCGCCGCAGCCATGCGGTGGGCACGGCCGACATCGGAGGTCCACACCGCGGCGATGAGGCCGTAGTCGGTGCCGTTGGCGAGGCGCACGGCCTCGGCCTCGTCGGCGAACGGATACGAGACCACCACCGGGCCGAACACCTCGTCGCGCGCCAGGGTGCTGGCGGCATCGACCCCGTCGACGAGCGTGGGCCGGTAGAAGAACCCGCCCTCGCA
>JBMOFX010000407.1:0-1833 GCA_049318665.1 Ilumatobacteraceae bacterium
CGCCACGGTTCCGCGGAACACCGAGACGGCCAATACTGCGATGGCGAGGCACCCGGCCGCGATGGGGACCAATGCGATCCCGACCGGCGCGCCCGAGGCCTCGCCTCGTCGGGAGCGCCGCTCGGCCCTCGGCCAGGCCGCGAGCCCGATGAGGAAGATCCCGAGCGGCCACGTGCCATCGAGCGGCGTTCCCCCGACGTAGGTGCTCGCAACGTTCTGCTGGTAGTAGAGGAAATCACCGACCACGAACCACGACATGCCGGCCATCAGCAGCCCGAGCGGCCACGACGGCCGGTACCGCTGTGGTGCCAGACCCGCCACCATCAACACCAACAACACCACGTCGAACAGCGGATACGCCATCCCGACCGCAACCTCGAGCGGACTCCCGGTGATGGTGAGAAACGACCCGAACCACAACACGACGGCCAGCGAACCAATGGCAAGTCCGGCGATCAGACCGTCAAGGCGGATACTCACGTACCGGCGCCCGAACGCCGATTGGGTCATCATCACGATCCCCATCGCAAATGCCACGTACGACAGCAGGTACGGAACGTCGCTCAGCGCTGGGTACGGAACGGGCTCCTGGTTCTGGTCATGGAACAGGTACACGAGGTTTGCCGTGCTGTTCAGCGCGATTCCAGCCGCGATCGCAATCCACGCGGGCCGCATCACGGTCGTGCGCCACACCCGCAACAGCACCGGCACGAGCGGCAGCGTTGGAGCAATGTTGCCGACCCACCCATCCCATAACGACAGATACCCGGACGCCGGACGTTCGACGAAGACCAACGACAGGCAATACGCAACCAAGAACAGCGCACACAGCGACTGCCACCACAACTGCGACCGGCCCCAGCTCAGCACATCAGCCCAGCGAGGACGCTCCACGGTCGGCGCGCCACCTGACATCAGAGCCGAACGCGATTCCACCGGGCCTCTATCGGCACCTACCACCCCCAGCGTGAGCAGATGTCCAGTGGTCCGCGCAGGCAAGGGATCGCTTTGTGATGCAGCCTTCCGTACAATGCGCGAATGTCCGGTACCTCGACGGCCAAAGTGTCCCATCGGGGCCAGACCAACCTTCCAGCCGAGCTTCGCCACCGATGGGGCATCGAACAGGGCGGCGAAGTGGGGATCATCGATCTCGGCGACGCCGCGCTGATCATCCCCGGCGGCATCGAGACGGCACGCCGCGAACTCCGGCGCGTCTTGCGAGACCGCTACGAGGCTGGCCTCGCCAGCATCGAGGACGCCGACCTGGCAGATCAGTAACGGGCCACGGTGCCGACGATCATCCTCGACGACCGGTTGCTGATCGAAGAACTCCTGGTCGGCCTCAGTGAGAAGGGCGAGCGCCATACCACGACCTTTTGGTACTACCGGGCCTGCCGTGCTGCGGTTGGCGGCGCCGGTGGACACCTGTCGGGTCCGTTTCTCGGTCTCGATGACCCTCACCAGGCGGCGGCGATACGGAGCCTGCTCTCGCTGCCCGACGCGATCGGTCTCCCCGACGCTCGGTCGACGGTTCCCGTGATGGCCGAACTGTCGGACCGCCACCCTCGCCTCAACCTCATGAACCTCGAAGCCGCGGCGAGCGGACTCGTGCTCGACGCGACGCTGCTGCTGTCGGTCGAAGCGACCCGAGGTGTCCTCCCCGGCATCCTCGACGCCGAGAAGATCCGGTGGCGCACCATGAGCGGAGCTACGGGCTGAGGCGCTCGATCAGCCATGCATTGCCGGATCGGCGATAGCGAAGGCGATCATGAAGTCGACTCGGGCGGCCCTGCCAGAACTCCCACTCGTGCACCGTGGCAAGCCACCCTCCCC
>JBMOFX010000408.1:0-1831 GCA_049318665.1 Ilumatobacteraceae bacterium
AGTAGTCGACGCGCTTGCCGAGCAGGTTCTGACGGAACCGACCCTGCTTGCCCTTCAACATGTCGGACAGCGACTTCAGCGGGCGGTTGCCCGGGCCCGTGACCGGACGGCCACGACGGCCGTTGTCGAACAACGCGTCGACCGCTTCCTGGAGCATGCGCTTTTCGTTGTTGACGATGATCTCGGGGGCACCGAGGTCGAGCAGACGCTTCAGACGGTTGTTGCGGTTGATGACGCGGCGGTACAGGTCGTTGAGGTCGGAGGTCGCGAAGCGACCACCGTCGAGCTGCACCATCGGGCGCAGTTCCGGCGGGATCACCGGCACGACGTCGAGGATCATCGCCTTCGGGTCGTTGCAACGGCGACCGTGCTCGTCGCGCTTGTTGAACGATGCGACGATCTTGAGGCGCTTGATCGCCTTCTGCTTGCGCTGCGCGCTGAGCGGCTTGCGGCCCGACGACGTGGTGTCGATCGCGTCGCGGAGCTTCGTCTCTTCCTGATCGAAGTCGATCCGGTCGATGAGCGCCTTGATGGCGTCGGCGCCGGTGCCGCCCTCGAAGTAGTCGCCGTAGCGATCGCGCAGCTCGCGCCACAGCATCTCGTCGTCGATGATGAGGCGGCCGTGCAACTTGCGGAACTCGTCCCACGTGCGCTGCACGAGGTCGAGCTCGGCCTCGTACCGCTCGCGGATCGCCTGGACTTCCTTCTCCGCGTTGTTCTTCAGCTTGCGCGCGTCGGCGCCTTCGGCCTCGCTCTTGGTGGCCTCGTCCTCGAGCTCCTTGTAGCGGCGGTCGATGGCGAGCTCGAGCTCTTTCTTGATCGCGTCCTTCTCCTCGAGGAACTCGGCCTCGAGCGACGACAGGTTCTCGTGGCGAGTCTCCTCGTCGACCCAGGTGACCAGGTTCGCAGCGAAGTAGATGACCTTCTCGAGCTGCTTGGCCTTCAACTCTTCCTTCGGCTCGATGCCGGCGAGGAGGTAGGCGAGCCACGAACGGGTACCGCGGAGGTACCAGATGTGGACGACGGGAGCGCTGAGCTCGATATGGCCCATGCGCTCGCGGCGCACCTTCGACCGGGTCACCTCGACGCCGCAGCGCTCACAGATGATGCCCTTGAAGCGCACGCGCTTGTACTTGCCGCAGTAGCACTCCCAGTCGCGGGTCGGTCCGAAGATCTTCTCGCAGAACAAGCCGTCCTTCTCAGGGCGCAGCGTGCGGTAGTTGATCGTCTCGGGCTTCTTCACTTCACCGTGCGACCAGTTGCGAATCTGGTCGGCCGTGGCCAACCCGATCTTGAGCTGGTCAAACATGTTCACATCGAGCATCGTCGTCTCTCTTCCGTCGTCAGTCGTTCGCGTCGTTCGTGGTGTTGCTGATCAGTAGGCCCGCTCGCGGCGCGCAGCGCGCTCACGATCGTCCTCGTCGGTGCCGCGCTCGGGGCGGCTGATGTCGATGCCGAGTTCCTCAGCGGCACGGAACACGTCTTCGTCGATCTCACGCATCTCGATCTCCGTGCCGTCGGCCTGGAGCACTTCGACGTTGAGGCAGAGCGCCTGCATCTCCTTCATGAGCACCTTGAAGCTCTCGGGGATGCCCGGCTCGGGCACGTTCTCGCCCTTCACGATCGACTCGTACACCTTCACACGGCCGAGCACGTCGTCGGACTTGATGGTGAGGAGCTCTTGGAGGCAGTAGGCCGCGCCGTATGCCTCGAGTGCCCACACTTCCATCTCGCCGAACCGCTGACCGCCGAACTGAGCCTTACCACCGAGCGGCTGCTGGGTGATCATGCTGTACGGGCCGGTGGAGCGGGCGTGGATCTTGTCGTCGAC
>JBMOFX010000409.1:0-1807 GCA_049318665.1 Ilumatobacteraceae bacterium
GCCAGAAGACGCTCAAGCAGGAGCTCGAGTGGGTGCGGATGAACTCGTCGTCGCGCCGCGCAAAGCCCAAGGCGCGCCTCAACCGCTACGAGGCCCTGCTCGCCGAAGACCGCAACGTTGATCTTGGAACAGTCCAGATCCACATCCCCGCCGGCCCGCGCTTGGGTGGCGTGGTGCTCGAGGCCGAGCACTTGAGCAAGGCCTACGACGAGAAGGTCCTGTTCGACGACCTCAGCTTCAGCCTGCCTCCAGGCGGGATCGTCGGAGTGATCGGGCCCAACGGCGCCGGCAAGACGACACTGATGCGGCTGATCACAGGCCAGGAGCAACCCGACGGAGGCGAGCTGAAGGTCGGCGACACGGTCGAGCTCGGTTACGTCGACCAGTCACGCGATTCGCTCGACCCCGACAAGAACGTCTGGGAGGAGATCTCCGGCGGCGACGAGCACATCATGGTCGGCGACCGCAAGGTCAACAGCCGCGCCTATGTCGCGTCGTTCAACTTCCGCGGCGGCGACCAGCAGCAGAAGGTCGGCAACCTCTCCGGCGGCGAGCGCAACCGAGTGCACCTCGCGAAGCTGCTCAGGGCCGGCAGCAACCTGCTGCTGCTCGACGAGCCGACCAACGACCTCGACGTCGACACCCTGCGCGCTCTCGAAGAGGCGCTGCTCAGCTTCGGCGGTTGCGCGATGGTGACCTCGCACGACCGCTGGTTCCTCGACCGCGTGGCGACTCACGTGCTCGCGTTCGAGGGCGAGTCGAACGTCGTCTGGTTCGAAGGCAACTTCGACGCCTACGAGGAGAACCGCCGCCAGCGCCTCGGCGACGCCGCCGACCGCCCGCACCGGATCAGTTACAAGAAGCTGACTCGCTAGTCCGTCGCCAAGCCGGCGCCCGACGGGGCCGAGCGCCGCAGGGGAACCTGAAGCGCGGACGCGCCGCATGCGCCGCGATGGTCGTTGCGGTTGGTTCAAGTAGCTGTATCCTCTAGAGGCTCTCTTTACGAATGTGCTCTAGAAACCCGTTAGAGCAGCAGATCTGACTCGTACGCCGAACCGTGAAAGGCCTCAAACATCCCATGCAGACCCTGACCCCAGCAAGTCCCGTCGGCGTGGCAAAGCGAAGCGCCGGCCTCCTGCTGGCCCTCGCAATGATCCTGCTCGCCGCTCCGCTGACGTCGGCCGAGGCGGCCCAACGCGCGAAAGTCCTTCCGGGGCTCAACGGCACCGTCGTGGCGATGGCCGGGCCCGACGCCAACGGCGTCACCTACCTGGGTGGCACGTTCAGTTCGTTCAATCCGATCGACACCGGCCGGGGCTCGCTGGCGAGGGCCTCGAACGGTGCGGTCGACACATCCTTCCCGAAGGTCGCCGGCGGCACGAACGGCATCCGTGCCGTCGCCGCCGACGGGTCGGGTGGGTTTTACATCGGTGGCGACTTCACGACAGTGGATGGCGTGACGCGCAACCGTGCCGCTCACATCAACTCCGACGGATCGCTGGATGCCAATTGGAACCCCAATCTCGGTGGCCAGGTCAACGCCATCGCGGTATCGGGGTCGAGCGTCTACCTCGGTGGGGACTTCACCTCTGTCGGAGGCACGACCCGCAATCGTGCGGCGAAGGTCGACGCGACCACCGGAGCGCTCGACAGCTCGTGGAACCCCAATGTCAGTTCAACGGTCAACACCATTGCAGTGTCGGGGTCGAGCGTGTACCTCGGCGGGAAGTTCGCTTTGACGAACTCGATCAACGGCAACACGACCCGTAACCGTGCGGCGAAGGTTGATTCGACCAACGGAACGGTC
>JBMOFX010000410.1:0-1803 GCA_049318665.1 Ilumatobacteraceae bacterium
GCGCGCACCCGAGGGTTCCGGTGCACCCGTCGCGCGCTGAGAGACTCGGTCAGCGTCGCCTTCATGCTTGATGCGGCGATGCGGCTGCGTGAGCGTCAGAGCTCGGGTTGGCGATGGCGAGGCATCGCTACCGGAGGGTGTGGTGTCGCGACGGGTGCACCAACACACTCGGGTGTGCACGTGGGACTCGGTCGGCGCGGTGGGACTCGGTCAGCGCGGTGGGACTCGGTCGGCGCGCTGGGACTCGGGTGCCCGGCGTTGGCGCTGGAACCGGGGTCACATTACGATCCGCGGATATGAGCGACGCAGGTACGGGGGGTCGCAGCATTCGTGCTGCGTTGGTGCAGACCGATTGGGCAGGGTCGAAAGAAGCCATGCTCGACAAGCACGAGGCCTACGCCCACGAGGCCAAGGCTGCGGGCGCCGAGGTGATCTGCTTCCAGGAGCTGTTCTACGGGCCCTATTTCTGCCAGGTGCAAGACATCGAGTACTACGGCTACACCGAGTACATCCCCGACGGGCCCACCACGAAGCGCTTCCAGTCGATCGCTCGCGAGCTCGGACTGGTGATGGTGCTGCCGATGTACGAGATCGTGCAGCCGGGCCTGTACTACAACACTGCGGCGGTGGTCGATGCCGATGGGAAGTACCTCGGCAAGTACCGCAAGCAGCACATCCCGCAGACGAAGGGCTTCTGGGAGAAGTTCTACTTCCGTCCCGGCGACGGCGGCTACCCGGTGTTCGACACCGCGGTCGGCAAGGTGGGCGTCTACATCTGCTACGACCGCCACTTCCCCGAAGGGTGGCGCGCTCTCGGCCTCAACGGTGCCGAGATCGTCTTCAACCCGTCGGCCACCCATCGCGGTCTCAGCGAATACATCTGGCGGATCGAGCAGCCGGCCGCCGCGGTGGCGAACATCTACTACGTCGGAGCGATCAACCGGGTCGGCATCGAACCGCTCGGGGAGAACGACTTCTACGGACAGAGCTACTTCGTCGATCCGGAAGGCAAGTTCGTCGGTGACGTGGGCGACCCGCACCAGTCGGAACTGATCGTCCGCGACCTCGACATCCGCAAGCTGCTCGAGGTGCGCGACCGGTGGGCGTTCTACCGCGATCGCCGCCCCGACGCGTACGACGACCTCGTCGACTGAACGCGCAACTCGACCACCGCACACCGAAACAACTGCACACCGATCAGGGGGAACATCATGGGGAAGACGCTGATCAAGAACGGCCGGGTGATTTCCACCAGTGGCGTCATTGCACAGGACGTGTTGATCGACGGCGAGACGATCAGCGCGCTGGGCGCACCGGGCTTCTTCTCCGAAGAAGGCCTCGACACGATCATCGACGCCGCCGGCAAGTACGTCATCCCCGGGGGTGTCGATGTGCACACGCACATGGAGTTGCCCTTCGGCGGCACGTTCGCGAGCGACACCTTCGAGACGGGGTCGACCGCAGCGGCATGGGGTGGCGTCACCACCATCGTCGACATGGCCGTCCAGCGCGCCGGTGAGAACGTGTTCGATGGCCTCGCCGAATGGCACCGCAAGGCCGACGGCAACTGCGCGATCGACTACGCCTTCCACCAGATCATCGGCGGCGTCGACGACCAGTCGCTGAAGGCGATGCAGTACCTCACCGAGCACGAAGGCATCAGCAGCTTCAAGCTGTTCATGGCCTACCCGGGCGTGTTCTACAGCGATGACGGTCAGATCCTCAAGGCGATGCAGACCGCTGCCGACTGCGGGGCGATGATCATGATGCACGCCGAGAACGGCATCGCGATCGACGTGCTGG
>JBMOFX010000411.1:0-1773 GCA_049318665.1 Ilumatobacteraceae bacterium
GCTGGCCAGTTTTTCAACTTCGCTGATGGCCGTGGCGGCCAGTTCCCGATTGCCGGTTAACCCGGCGGCCAGGGTCCGGAGCGAGCCGATTTCTCGCCGGTACAGCTCATCGAAACTCGAGTCGACCGGTGATCGACCCCGGCCTTCCTTCATCATCACATTCGAACACACGACGCGACCGTCAGGTTGGTTGCCTTGTTGACGAGAATCTCGGACCCAGGACACCCGCTCCGCTCGGTCAATCCTGTCCAACCGCCGGTCGCGGTGGCGCGGTACGGTGGCTGGCGTGCCGGATGTCCACCTTGCGATCGACATCGGCGGGGCCAAGTTGACCGCTGGTGTCGTCGACGCGCAGGGCGTGGTCGTCGTTCGAGACCGAGTGCCCACGCCGAGTCGCGACGTGTGGGGGGCACTGGCTCGGCTGGTGTCGCGTGTGATGGCGGCGTCGCCGGTGCAGCCGGTCGGTTGCGGCGTGGCGTGCGCCGGGCCGATCGATTCGAGTACCGGGCGGGCGTCACCGATTGCGATCCCGTCGTGGAGGGAGTTCCCGCTGGGCGAGCTCGTCGGCGAACTCACTTCGCTCCCGGTGTCCATCGACACCGACGCACAGGCGTTCACCGCAGGCGAGGCATGGATCGGGGCCGCCAGGGGAGCGAGCGACGTGGTCGGCGTTCTCTTGGGGACCGGCGTGAGCGCCGGGATCATCAGCGGCGGCCGACTCCTCCGCGGGCATCACGGCAACGCAGGGGGCATCGGCCACATCGTCGTCGAGCCCGAGGGCCGGGCCTGCATCTGCGGTGGCCAGGGCTGCCTCGATGCGTACTGCACCGTCGCTGCGATCGAGGCGGAGACCGGTCGGTCGACCCAACGTGCACCGGTCGTCATCATGGAACGTACGGGCACGTTGCTCGGCCGCGCACTCGCAAGCCTCGGAGCGATCGTCGACCTGCGGCTCGCCGTCATCGGTGGCCCGCTGGCAGCGACGTTCGGCGACGTGATGTTCGCTGCGCTGCGTGACGAGGTCGACCGTCGAGCGTGCCTCGGATTCCTGCGGCCGTTCGAAGTGGTCCCGGCGTCGCTGGGCAATGACGCCGCTCTGGTCGGAGCGGTGGCGCTCGGTCGCTCGCCGCTGCGTCCGGTGCCTACCGGCGGGTAGCATCCGCAACATGCACCCTGTCTACGCGCCCGAAGCCGAGGTCTACCGCGAGAAGGTCCAGGCGTTCCTGGCCGAGAAGCTGCCCAGCAACTGGGCCGGCATCGGTCGACTCGAGGGCGCCGATCTCGAGCACTTCGTCACCGAGTGGCGCCGCACCCTCTACGAAGGCGGGTACCTCGCGCCGGGCTGGCCGGTCGAATACGGCGGCGGCGGGCTCACCGCGCTCGAGCAGGTGATTCTCGGTGAGGAGTTCGCGAAGGCGGGCGTACCGACCGGAGGGCCGAACGACGTGTTCGGCATCCAGATGCTCGGCAACACGCTGTTGCAGTGGGGCACCGACGAGCAGAAGAGCCACTACCTGCCGCGGATCCTCTCGGGCGAGGACACGTGGTGTCAGGGGTACTCCGAGCCGAACGCCGGTAGCGACCTGTCGAACCTCGGCCTCAAGGCCACGCTCGACGGCGATCAGTGGATCCTCAACGGGCAGAAGATCTGGACGTCGGCCGGTCACCTCGCCGATCACATCTTCACCCTCGCTCGTACCGACCCTGATGCGCCGCGCCACAAGGGCATCTCGTTCCTGCTCGTCGACATGCGCCAGCCCGGCATCGAGGTCC
>JBMOFX010000412.1:0-1750 GCA_049318665.1 Ilumatobacteraceae bacterium
GCAGGCCGAGCACCTGCTCGCCCAGGATGTTGCGCATGATCTCGCTGGTGCCGCCTTCGATCGAGTTGGCCCGTGCACGCAGGAAGGCGTGGCGGATGCCGTGCTCGAGCCCGTCGACCGACAGGTTGTCGGGGCGGCGGAAGGTGTAGTCGAACCCGACCTGCCCGTCGGCGCCGAGGAGATCGACGCAGAACTCGGAGATCCGTTTGTTGAGATCCGCCAGTGCAAGCTTCGAGATCGAACCCTCGGGTCCCGGGTTGCCGGCTCGGGCCTTCGCAGCGGCGCGAGCGTTGGTGAAGCGCATCGCTTCCGCCTTCGAGTAGAGCCGCATCAAGTGGTCGCGCCGTGCCGCCGTTCGTCCCTCGGTGGGCAGGTCGTTCCAGATCGAGATCGCCGCGTCGATCGGGCCGCGTCGGCGCGCGCCAGCGCCGGCGCCGATGGCGGTGCGCTCGTTCATCAGGGTGGTGAGCGCGACACGCCAGCCCTCGCCCGTCGCGCCGATGCGGTCGGTGTCGGGCACGCGCGCATCGGTCATGTAGACCTCGTTGAACTCGGCCTCCCCGGTGATCTGGCGGAGTGGTCGCACCTCCACCCCGGGTGCACGCATGTCGAGCGCGAAGTAGGTCATGCCCTTGTGCTTCGGAGCTTCGGGGTCGGTGCGCGCGACGAGCATGCCCCAGTCGCCGAGGTGGGCAAGCGTGTTCCAGACCTTCTGCCCGTTGACGACCCACTCATCGCCGTCGCGGATCGCACGAGTCCCGAGGCCGGCGAAGTCGCTGCCGGCGCCCGGTTCGCTGAACAGCTGGCACCACTTCTCCTCACCGGTGAACATCGGTCGGAGGAACCGTGCGCGCTGTTCGTCGGTGCCGTGCGTGACGATCGTCGGCCCGGCCAGCGCGGTGAAGAACGTGGCCGGGTCTTGGCCGGCCGCACCGGCACGGCGGCAGCGCTCCTCCACGAGGCGGTTCAAGTCGGGTCGAGCACCGAGACCACCGAAGCCGATGGGGAAGTGCACCCACGCGAGCCCGGCGTCGTAGCGGGCACCGCGAAACGTTCGATCGTCGACCTCGCGCGGTGGATGCGAGGCCAGCAATTGTTCGAGCGCTGCTTCGACGCGTGCCGTGTCCGAGTCTGTGCCTGTGCCTGTGCCTGTGCCTGTCGAGGTGTCGGTCATGGGCCGCAGTCTCGCGACTTCAGGCGATCTCGCGCCACGCGGCGAGACGTGCAGCGCTGTCATCGCCCGGCACCGGCAGCTGGCACACCACGCGCAGCTCGGGCCACTCGCTCGGGGTGAGCTGCTGGTACTCGAACACGAGCTCGCCGGCGCGCGGGTGGTGGTAGGTGCGCAGGCGGGTCTGGAACCGAGCGACATCGGCTTCGGCCCACCATTGCGCGAACTCGGGACTCGCCGTTCGAAGTCGTTCGATGAGTGATACGACAGCGGGGTCGGTTCGCAGCGTGGCGGTACCGGCGCGGAACTCAGCCATGATCCGCCGGGCGTCGTCAGCCCAGTCGCTCACGAGCGCACGCGCCGACGGCTCTGTGAAGATCACCCACAGCAGATTCCGGTCGTCGCCTTCGAGTCGATCGATCGCCGGGTACAGACGCGCCTGGGCGTGGTTCCAGGCAAGGAATTCCCAGCGCGGGCCAAGGACGTACGCGGGCGCCGGTTCCATCGCAGTGATGAGCCGGACGAGGGCATCCGGGGCGCCATCGATGTGCGGCGCGTCGGCGACGTTCGACGGGGCTG
>JBMOFX010000413.1:0-1741 GCA_049318665.1 Ilumatobacteraceae bacterium
ACGTCGAGCAGGTTCTCGAGCATGTTCTCGTTGAACAGCTCGTCGCCCATCTGCTCGTGGAGGACGACATCCACCGGTTCGGGCGGGGTGAACTCGCGGCTGTTGGCCTGCACGAACTCGATGTTGGTGAAGCCGTTGTGACGGCCGATCTCGCGAGCGATCTCGATGAAGTCGGAGTGCTCGACCGCGTACACCTTCTTCGCGCCGGCGCGGCTGGCCATGAAGGCGAGCAGGCCCGTGCCGGTGCCGAGGTCGACCACCACATCGCCCGGCTGCACGTTGCGGTGGATGCCACGGTGGTAGGCCTGCACGCGGACGGAATCGCTGAGCATCTCTTCGTGCTCGGCCAGGCCGGCGAAGTTGGTCTCGTTCATGAGGTCGTAGACGACGCTCATCAGCCGATCGCTCGATGCGACTCGAGCCGCAGCGAACCCGAGCGCCGGTCGAAGCGCCTTGTTGGCGGCCCGACCCAGACGACCGCTCATCCGAGTGAGGCTACGGGTGCCGACGCGGTCATGGCCGACGAGTCGCCCCGCCCGGTACAACTCTGGTTGCAGATTCGAACGAAAAACCGACGTTTCCGCAACCAGACGTGACGCCGCACGCCGCACGCCGCGCCGGCCCACGTGGTGGTGGCGTCTACGTCGCCATCAGCCCACGGCGGTCGACAGGCGTCCGGCTCGGAACTCCGACCAGGCCAGCGCGGCGCCGATCGCGCAGATCGGAGCCCAGATCGCCGCTTCCAGGCGTGATCGAGAGGCGGCGTTGGCGATGATGCCGAGCGTGAAGTAGATCGCCACCCCGAGCAGCACTCGACGCCGGCCGATCGGCCCGACGAGTCGACCCGCCAGCACGCTCGCCACCACGAGGAGCACGATCGCGGCGATGGCGCTCGCCGTGCGGAAACCAGTGGGAAGCACGCCGGAGCGCTGACCGCCCCACGCCACGGTGCCCCAGGGTGCGCCCGCAGCGAGCGCGATCTGGAACCCACCGATGCCAACGAGCATGACGACGAGTGCATTTCTCCGCAACATGGGTACATATCTAGTAGATATAATCGTGGCATGTCAAGAGGATCTCGTACGGAACTGGCAGTCCTGGGTGCGCTCTCGGTCGAGCCGATGTCGGGCTACGCGGTGCGCCAGGCGATCACCGACACGCTCGGCCACTTCTGGTCGGAGAGCTTCGGGCAGATCTACCCGGCCCTCGCTCGGCTCGAGGAGGAGGGCCTCATCCGCCGCGCCGGAGACGGCCAGACCTCCGGCAGCACGTTCTGCCTCACGACCGCAGGCCGACGCCACCTCGTGAACCTGCTGCGAGAGCCGATGCCAACGCCACCGCCACGCAACGGCACGTTGCTCCGGCTGTTCTTCGGCCGACTGCTCGGCGTCGACGAGTGTCGCTCGATCGTGCTCGACGCGCTCGCGCGTGCGGAGGCGTCGCTCGCTGAGCTCAGCGCCGTTCACGCCGACGTCGAGGGCGATACCGATCCGAACGCGCCGTTCTGGCTCCTCACCGTGTCGGCCGGCGAGCATTCCGCCCGCGCGCAGATCGCCTGGGCGAAGGAAGCGCTCGAGATCCTCGACGCCATCGCCGACTGACCCGCCCCGAACGACTCTGGTTGCAAGAACGAACGCCTCAGCGACGTTTCTGCAACCAGACGTGACGCCGCCGGGTCGGAGCTGGCGATCAGCTGAGGCGGGTGACGCCGTCGGCGATGGCGGCGGCTGAGACGGCGGGG
>JBMOFX010000414.1:0-1740 GCA_049318665.1 Ilumatobacteraceae bacterium
CAGCCGCACTGACAGGCCTGATGGCCACCGGTACGGCCTTCGCCGAGCCCGGCGAGCCCGCCATCGATCTCGGCGGTGTTCCGTCCGGTCAGGTCCAAGGCCCGAACGCAGGCGACTACACCAACGCGAAGAAGCCTCGCTGGTTCTTCACCACCTCGAACGTCGTCGCCTCGAGCGTCACCTGCCAGGTGGACAGCGGCGCCGTGACGTCGAATTGCCTCTCCCCTTACCAGGCGTCGGCCAACCTCTCGGACGGCAGCCACACCCTGAAGATCAGCGGTCAGGACGAGCTCGGGACCCCAGCCGACCTCTCCTTCGCCTTCACGGTCGACACGATTGCGCCTGTTGCCAGCATCGTTGATGGTCCGAGCGGCCGCAGCGGTCCCAACGTCAGCTTCGACTTCGGTTCGACCGAGTCCAACGTCACCTTCCGCTGTCGCGCCACCGGAGCCAATGCCTTCGCATGGCGCTCCTGCCTCGCGACCGAGAACCTGACGGGCCTCGTCAGCGGCGGCACCACCCTCTACGTCCAGGCGACCGACCGGGCGGGCAACCAGAGCCTCTCGGCCAGCCGCACCTGGAATGTCGTCGCTGAGACGCCCGACACGACGATCGTCTCGCGCCCCTCGACGACGACGGGCAGCTACCCGCTCCCGATCACCCGGGTCGATAACGGCGAGTTCCGCTTCCGCTCCGACGACCCGATCGCCAGCTTCGAGTGCCAGATCGACTCCGAGCCATGGGCGGCCTGCTCCACCCCGTCCACCTTCAGCTCGGTCGTCTACGGCGATCACACCTTCCGCGTCCGCGCAGTGAACGACGTCGGAACTGCTGACGCAAGCCCCGCGACCTTCTCGTGGACCTACGCTGGCGAGCCCGACACCACGATCGATTCCAAGCCGGATTCGTTCGCCCACTCGTTCAGTGCCGACTTCGACTTCTCGTCGACCTACCCGGACGCAACCTTCCAGTGCAAGCTCGACGGCGGTTCGTTCACCGCCTGCTCGAGCACGAAGACCTACACCGGCCTGGCACTGCTCGGCCACAGCTTCCAGGTCCGTGCCGTCAACCAGCTCGGCGAAGTCGACCTGTCACCGGTCTCGTACTCGTGGTCGGTCGTTGACGTCCCGGACACGGCGATCAGCACTGCGGCTCCGGCTCCGAGCTTCGCCTCGAGCCTGTCGGTCGCTTTCAGCTCGCCTTACAGCGGTCCCGATGGCAGCTACCCGAGCCTCTACCCGGGAGCGACCTTCCAGTGCAAGCTTGACGACGGCGATTGGGCGGTCTGCACCAGCCCGCGCAGCCTCACCGGCCTGAAGCCCGGCGAGCACACCTTCCAGGTGCGTTCCGTCAACTCCGTGCCCGAGGTCGACCCGAGCCCCGCGTCGATCACCTGGATGGTCAAGGAGGCCGACACCTCGATCCTCACGAAGCCGGCAGCCGCAATCACCGCGCGTGACGCCAGCTTCACCTTCACCTCCGACGCCAACCCCGGCGCCACCTTCGAGTGCAAGCTCGACAGCGGTGCCTGGAGCGCTTGCTCGGGAACGAAGAACTACTCGGATCTGGTCCTCGGCAGCCACACCTTCCAGGTGCGCGCGTCGAAGTTCGGCAACACCGACCAGACCCCGGCCAGCTACACCTTCACGGTCAAGACGCCGGACACCGCGATCGGCAGCAAGCCTGCGGCCGTTTCGCTGAACCGCGCCCCGAGCTTCACGTTCAGCTCGCCGGACACGG
>JBMOFX010000415.1:0-1729 GCA_049318665.1 Ilumatobacteraceae bacterium
GCCCAGAGCGCCGACCGCTCGTAGTCGGCTTCGCCTGCACCGGGGAGGTACTGGATCGTGATGACGAGGATCGTCGGGGTCATCACCTGCGCAGCGAACCACGGACCAGCGGCGAACCCGGCAATCATCGCGGTCGGGATGAGGCACAGTGCGAGCGGTGAGTCCCACGCGCCGGTCACCATCACGATGCCGGTGAAGAGTGCGGCTTCGATGACGATCCGGAGCCGGGCGGCGAGGTGGTCGTGCGCAGGGATCGGTCGAGCAATGACGACCACGGAGTACACGGTTGCCGCAATGAGCCCGGCGACGAAGACCCAGTCGACGCTGCGGAGCTGATCGCGACCGATGACCACCGCACCGACCAACGCAAGAAGCCGGAACGGCCACAGCGTCGTGACCGTGTTGAAGCTGCGATCGGTCGCGGGGACCGACGAACGCGCGTCGTCGGTGTCGCGTGTGGGGTCCACCGGCGTGCATAGTAGTGATCGGTCCCGCCAGGGAGGCTGACCCTCGTAGGCGCCGGAGCGCCGAAGAAAGGACGTGCGTCGTGATCGTGGTGGGATTGACCGGTGGGATCGGCTCGGGGAAGACGACCGTCGGTCGGCTGCTCGCCGACCGCGGCGCAGTGATCGTCGACGCCGACGCCATCGTGCGCGAGATCCAGATGCCCGGTTCGCCTGTCCTCGAGCAACTGGCGGCGCGTTTCGGGGCCGACGTCATCGCTGCCGATGGCAGCCTCGATCGAGCAGCGGTCGCCGCAGTTGCATTCGCCGATGCCGACGCGCTGAAGGACCTGAACGCCATCGTGCACCCCGCGGTGGGCGCTGAGATCTCGCGGCGCGTGCTGGCCGAGCGTGACACCGATCGCGTCGTCGTGATGGACATCCCGCTGCTCACCGAGAACCCTCGGCCCGGGCTGCAAGCGATCATCGTCATCGACCTCCCGACGGAACTGCAGGTCGAGCGGCTCGTTCAGGGCCGTGGCTTCGCGGAGGACGATGCTCGTGCTCGTATCGCCAAACAGGCGTCGCGAGAAACGCGCCTTGCCACGGCGACGCACGTCCTCGAGAACAGCGGCGACGTCGACCACCTGGTGCCGCAGGTCGAGCGGCTGTGGGCCGAACTCGTCGCACTGCCCCAACTGCCGTCCGATTGGGAGTTCCCCAAGCCTGAATCGACGCCGTCATGAGCGACGAAGTCGCGCTGCGTCCCGATCGGCCGATCGTCGAGGTGGCGACGCGTGCGCAATGGCGGGTGTGGCTCGAGGAGCATCACACGCAGACCTCCGGTGTGTGGGTGGTCACGCGCCGGCGTGCCGCGCTCGGCCCGGGTGACGACTACGTGGCCGCAACCGATCTCGCCGAGGAGTGCCTCTGCTTCGGGTGGGTCGACACCAAGCCGGCGCCCTTGGACGCCAGTCGAACGGCGCTGCTGTGCTCACCACGGCCGCCCGACCGCGAGTTCACGAAGGTCGAGATCACACGGCTCGGGCGTCTCACCGCTGCTGGAGCGGTCGTCGTGCCTCCGTCTCGTGATACGGCGTAGGGCCGACTTCCACAAAGCCGAGTCGCTCGTAGAAGCAGCGCGGTCCGCCGACGCCTTCCACCCACGACACGACCAACGTCTCGTGGCCCTCGGCCGTGAACTGCTCGATCAACGATCGAACGGTTGCTGCACCGAGGCCCCGGCCCTGGTGCAGCCGGTCGATGAGTAGCCGCCACAGGTACGG
>JBMOFX010000416.1:0-1722 GCA_049318665.1 Ilumatobacteraceae bacterium
ACGGTGACGGCGACCCTGGCGCCCGACTGGGCCACCGTGATCGAGGAACTCCCCGACCCGAAGGTCGTCACCGACCCCGCGGTGCTCGAGGCGATCGAGGCATCAGGCCTGCCGTGGCGCGTGCTGGCAGGCAACAACGGGCTCCAGGGCGAACCGATCCCGATGGTGCTCATTCCGAGCGGCAGCTTCATCCGCGGCTGCGGACAGCCGGCGCTGAGCGCGTCTTGTCCGCCCGACGCCATCCCGGCGCTCACCATCGACATGCCCGCGTTCTACATCAGCGAGACCGAGATCAAGCAGTCGCACTTCACCTCGCGATGGTTGCCGAACACCTCGGCCAACCAGGGGAGTTCGCCGGGTGCAACGGACAGTCATCCCGTCGAGACCCTGTACACGTCGTTTCAGGACCTCTTCCTTTCCATGACGAGCTGCCGGCTGCCCACGGAGGCGGAGTGGGAGTACGCGTATCGCGCGGGGACGCAGACGGCGTTCTACACCGGCTCCGACGATCCCACCGCTCCGACGCTGCCGGGATGGTTCTGCGGGCCATGCGCAACGCAGCCTGTGGCGCAGCTCGCGCCGAACGGCTTCGGCCTCTACGACATGGCTGGAAATGTCGCCGAGCAGACGAGCGACAGGTACCAGGCCGACTACTACGCGACCAGCGTGGGCAACTCGTACAACCCGCAGGGACCGTCCTTCGGAGCGGAGAGAGTGGTGCGCGGCGGCAGCTGGCGCACCACCGACTTGACCGAAGCGTCCGCGTACATGCGGGCAACGACGGCCACGACGAGCCCCGACGCCGTCGGTCTCCGAGTCGCGAAGAGCGTTCCGTCGAACGCCGTTCTCACGGGCGTGTTCCCGAAGCGGGGGCTGAGCACCGGTGGGGCGTTGATCAAGATCACGGGCCAGAACCTGACGGATGTGACCGGGGTGTACTTCGGTGGTCAGTATCCCCCGTATCCCGGGAGCGCCAATCAAGCGGAGATCGTCAGCAAGAAGTGGGGCGAGATCCAGGTGCAGCTTCCGCAGTCGGTCGTCGGCGGGGATCCCATCGACATCTATGTCACCCTCCCTGGGCAGGTCGCGACGCTGTCGCAGTCGTTCCAATACGCCTACCTCGAGTTTTGGGCGACGATCCTCGACAACCAGCCGGATCCGACGATCGTCTACAACGCCCAGATGCGCGACAAGATCGCGAAGTCGGGTCTTCCCGCGCGCGTGCGCCACTATTACACCGGCGTGGAGATGCTGCTCGTTCCGGAAGGCACCTTCAACATGGGTTGCTCTGCGTCAGAGGACTTCGCGTGCAGCGACGACGAGTTCCCTGTGCATCCGGTCACCATCACCGAGCCCTTCTATCTCGCGCGCTACGAGTGGAAGCACTCGGAGCATCCGCGGGGCGATTTCCCGTACTTGACCTTTCCGATTGGGTCGTATAGCTGGAATCAGCTCGCGCCGGCGCTCCAGTCCTACGGGCTTCGTTTCCCGACCGAGGCGGAGTGGGAGTATGCGTACCGTGCAGGCACCACGACTGCGTACCACGCGGCGAACAACGGCAACCCCAACTACATCAACGGAAGCAACCTGGAGTCGCTGAAGTGGTTGATCGGCTGCTTCATCACGAGCAGCGAAAACCCAGTGCCGTGCGGGGTAAGGCTCCCGAACGGCCTCGGCTTCGAGGACATGTCGGGCCATGCCGGCGAGTTTGTCGCCGACTGG
>JBMOFX010000417.1:0-1679 GCA_049318665.1 Ilumatobacteraceae bacterium
GACAGCGCTGCTCGACGCAGCACATAGCCGGTCACCGGTCAGCCAACCTCGATCTTCTCCCACCGCACGGCGTCGACTACCACCGGCTCGAGGCCCTGCACGTTCGCACTCATCGCCCGCACCAAGGTCTTGTGGTAGGGCACAAAGGTGGCGGTGTTCTCGAACAGGTACTGCTGGATAGCGCGGTACTTCTCGGTGCGTTCGGTGGCGTCGAGGGTCGAGCGGGCATCGTCGAGCATCGCGTCGAGTTCGGGATCGGCCAGTCCGGTGGGGTTCCAGGTCGCGGTCGAGCGGTACACCTCGTTCAACACTTGGACGGCAGGACGCTGGCCCCAACTATCGACGAACGCGGGCTCCAACATCCAGACGTTGTCCCAGTAGGCGCTGGCATCGGTCATGGTGAGCGTCACCCGGATACCGGCTGCCTTCACCTGCTCCTGATACGCCTCGACGAGTTCGACCATGTGCTCTTCCACGTCGCTGGTGAAGATCTCGATGTCGATGCCGTCCGGGAAACCGGCTTCGGCCAGCAACTGCTTGGCGCCCTCGATGTCCTGCGCACACTCGCCTTCCCAGCGGTACGGATCGCCGCTCCACACCGGCGTGTCGCACGCCGGCACACCGCCGTCGACCCCGAGCACGAGGTCGGTGAGGGCCTGGCGGTCGGCGGCGATGCGCAGCGCCTTCCGCACCCGTGGATCGTCATACGGCGTCTGGTCGACACGGAAGTCGATGGCGTTCCAGTCGCCCGATGGAATGCGCTGCACCGTGAACTTCGACGCGTCGCTGAACAGCGCGGCGCTCTTGGCGTCGATGGTGAGCATCAGGTCGACCTGACCGGCCGACAGCGCCTGCGTGGCGGCAGCGGCGTCGGCGATGTTCGGCATCTCGATGCGGGCCACCTTCGGGGCACCGAGGAAGTACTGCTCATTGGCCACGAGCACCGTCGTGCCCTGGGCGTCGAGCTTCTCCATCTTGAACGGGCCGGTACCGATGGGCTGAGCGCCGACCGTGTCCTGCGAGCCATCCGGCGTCATCAGGGCGCGGTAATCGGCGAGCAGCACGGGCAGGTCGGCCTCACCGCTGGCGAGGGTGAGCTTCACCGTGAGCGGGTCGACTGCTTCTGCTGACGTGATGATGCCGAGCACCGCGCGAACGGGCGAGTCGAACTCGGGGTCGATCATGCGGTTGATGCTGTACACCGCATCAGACGCGTCGAAGGTGCTGCCGTCATGGAAGGTGACCTTGTCGCGCAAGGTGATGGTCCACTCGGTGAGGTCGGCATTGGGCGTCCACGCAGTGGCCAGTTCGGGGATCGGCGCGAAGTCCTTGTCGACACCGATCAGTCGGTCGAACACCATGTTGATCGTGGGCCAGAACCGGTTGCCGTCGTAGGGGTCCATCGTCTCGGCACCGCTGGCTGCGAAGTACGCAACGCGCAGTACCCCCTTCGTGCCGCTGTCGCCTCCGCCGCAACCGGTCAGGGCGACACCGGCTATGAGCCCTGCCGCCAACAGTGCCATGCCGCGACGTCGCCGGAACACTCGGTGGTCGTTCAGCCTCATCGGTGGTCCTTCCCATGGAATCGCAGTTCGACACTAGTGTCCGCGGTCGAACCCCAGTTGAACGTCTGGCCAACAGCGGAGAACCCCATGCGCATGGTGTCGTACAACATCCAG
>JBMOFX010000418.1:0-1674 GCA_049318665.1 Ilumatobacteraceae bacterium
AGAAGATCGTGTCGAACGACATCCCCGACACGCTTCGCAACAAGCAGCTCTACACCCTCGACCTCGGCGCACTCGTCGCGGGCAGCCGCTACCGCGGCGACTTCGAGGAGCGCCTCAAGAAGGTGCTGAAGGAGATCAAGACCCGCGGCGACATCATCCTGTTCATCGACGAGATCCACACGCTCGTCGGTGCCGGCGCCGCCGAAGGCGCCATCGACGCGGCCAGCATCCTGAAGCCGATGCTCGCTCGCGGCGAGCTGCAGACCATCGGCGCCACCACGCTCGACGAGTACCGCAAGCACCTCGAGAAGGACGCGGCGCTCGAGCGTCGATTCCAGCCCGTGAAGGTGGAGGAGCCCACGCTCGCCCACACGATCGAGATCCTGAAGGGTGTGCGCGACAAGTACGAGGCGCACCACCGAGTCACCATCACCGACCAGGCGATCGTCGCTGCGGCCAACCTGTCCGACCGCTACATCAGCGACCGTCATCTGCCCGACAAGGCGATCGACCTCATCGACGAGGCCGGTGCGCGTCTGCGCATCAAGCGGATGGGCACCCCGCCCGACCTGAAGGATCTCGAGGGTCGCCTCACCGACGTGCAGGAGTCGAAGAAGCGCGCTGTGGAAGAGCAGCGCTTCGAAGAGGCCGGCCGTCTGCGCGATCAGGAGAAGAGCCTGCTCGAGGAGAAGGCGGCGAAAGAGGCCGAGGTCAAGGCGAGCGGCGTCGATCTGTTCGACGAGGTCGACGAAGAGGCCGTGGCCGAGGTGCTCAGCATCTGGACCGGCATCCCCGTCTACAAGCTCACCGAGGAAGAGACCGCGAAGCTCCTCAACATGGAAGCCGAGCTCCACAAGCGGATCATCGGCCAGGAAGACGCCATCAAGGCCGTTTCGCAGAGCGTCCGCCGCACGCGCGCCGGTCTCAAGGACCCGAAGCGCCCGAGCGGCTCGTTCATCTTCCTCGGCCCGACCGGTGTCGGCAAGACCGAGCTCGCCAAGACGCTCGCCGAGTTCCTGTTCGGCGACGAGAACTCGCTGATCGCGCTCGACATGTCGGAGTACATGGAGAAGCACACGGTCAGCCGCCTCGTCGGTTCGCCCCCCGGCTACGTCGGTTACGAAGAGGGTGGCCAGCTCACCGAGGCAGTGCGGCGCAAGCCGTTCAGCGTGGTGCTCTTCGACGAGATCGAAAAGGCCCACCCGGACGTGTTCAACACGCTGCTGCAGATTCTCGAAGAGGGTCGTCTCACCGACAGCCAGGGTCGCACCGTCGACTTCCGCAACACCGTGCTGATCATGACCTCGAACCTCGGTTCGAGCGATCTGCGCAAGGGCAACGTGGGCTTCACCCGAGGTGACTCGGCGATGACCTACGAGCGGATGAAGGACAAGGTGATGGATGCGCTGAAGGGCCACTTCCGTCCCGAGTTCCTCAACCGCGTCGACGAGTTGATCGTCTTCCACGAGCTCGCTCGCGAAGAGGTGATGCAGATGGTCGACATGATGACCAAGCGCCTCACGGGGCAGCTCGAGAGCCAGGGTCTCGGCATCGAGCTCACCCAGAGCGCCAAGGAACTGCTGGCCGAGAAGGGCTACGACCCGCAGCTCGGCGCCCGGCCGCTGCGCCGTGCGATCCAGCGGATGATCGAGGACGTGCTCAGCGAGAAGATCC
>JBMOFX010000419.1:0-1659 GCA_049318665.1 Ilumatobacteraceae bacterium
GGAGGTGCCGACAGATGAACGCATCAGCCCTCCTCGGGGTCAGTACATGAAGAACTTCTCGACCGGCTGCCGCTGACCGGCGAGAGCGAACGTCGCCGCGACCAGCGAACTGATGTCGATGGTCGACGCTTTCTGCGACCACACCCAGGCTTCGCCAACGCTGCGGATGTCGGCACCGACGACGGCGCCGTCGAGCGACGCGTCACCGAAGTGCCTCACACGAGCATTCGCGACGTCATCCTGAAAGGCGGCGCAGGCCCGTACCACGTCCGGGGTGGTCAACTCGATGACAGGAACGCCTGTACGGCGCAGCTCGTCGATGATGCCCGCAGACGGAGACCTCGGATCGATGATGACCGAGAGGCCAAGCGCCTGGTGCGCCCTCGACGCTTCGCCTGCCAGCCACGCGGTGCCGGGATCGCGCCGCACAACTTCGACGTAGGGCACTCCATCACCGCATGGGCCAGACACCGCGATCGACGACCACTGCCCGCCGGGAGCAACCTGGACGGCGATGGCCGTCGGCGGTCGGTCGAGCGACGACTTCTCCGAGCGACACGCTTCCCAGCCGGGGAGGTGGGTGTGCAGGCCATCGTCGGAGAACACGACCCCAAGCCGCTCAACGGCAAACGCCTCGGGCGACATCTGCGCAAGCTCCGTCTCGGCGATCCAGTCCTCGGAGATGCGGATCCCGAGGCCGGGGTTGCAGGAGTACCAGGCGTCACGGTCGGAAAGGTCGACGCCGAGATCGCACGACCACTCAGCGAAGAACATGCGCTTCGAGGCGCCCGCCATGCCGGCTCGACGCAAGCGGTGGAGCACAGTCGACTCCGGCAACGGCGCCGACGAGGTGTAGATCAGCTGCGGCGGGTCGGCGCGCATCGTCTGGGCCGACATCGCCGGCAGGATCGACTGCACCTGCTCGTCGAGAAGGAACAGCGCCTCGTCGAACACGACGCGAGTCGGAGATCCACCGCGCGCCGTCTTGCGGCCGCGGGTGATGAACTCAAGCCGGGCCCCCGTGTCGGTGCGCTGCAGCGCCTCCTTGCCGTTGGCGAAGTACGGGTGCGTGATCCGGTCAAGCTCGGGATTCGATCGGACGAGGGCGACCATGCGCTGCATGTGGTCGGCCGCAGTCTTCGCGAGATGCGCTGTGTGGATGATGCGCGGCTCATCGAGCACGTAGAAGGCGTACAGCTCGAGCGCCTCGAGTACGGCGTTCTTGCCGTTCTGGCGGGGCAGCAACAGCAGCACGGTCGTCGCAAGTGTGCGCCCGTCGGCATCCTCGCCAAGCATTTTGTCGAGGCACCATTGCTGCCAGTCGTCGAGGATCAGGCCGCTCGCGGCGGCGAACTCGCAGGCGTCACGACCCGCGCTTGACACCTGCCCGGGCGGCAGGTGCTGCAGCCTTGGGCGCTGGGACCCGACGCGCCGCTCGGCGTTGCTTGAGCTCATCGGTGAGAGACACCTTCTCCTCGACTACCGGCAGAGCAGCCAGGTCGTCGAGGGTTGCACGCAGCTGCCCAGCGAGCTGCGGGAGCATGTTCTCGCCGCAGGACTCGATCGCTTTGGTCAGCTGGTCGCGCAGGCGCTCCAGTCGTTGACGCCGGTCGTCGGTTACCACCATCGACCGCCCTTCGAGTCGCCCTTCGAGTTGCC
>JBMOFX010000420.1:0-1656 GCA_049318665.1 Ilumatobacteraceae bacterium
TGGCCCGCAAGGGACGCCTGATGCTCACCGCGCTGGCGATCATCGCCGGATGCGCATTCCTGAGCGGCGTCTTCGTGTTCAGCGACACCATCCAGGGCAGCTTCAACCGACTCTTCGCCAACGCGTATGAGAACACCGACGCGTTCGTCCGGTCATCCAACGTGATCGAGGGTGACTTCGGTGCGGAGAACCGCGACCGCATTCCCGATTCCGTGGTCGACGAGATCGCCGCCCTCCCGAACGTGAAGGTCGCCGCTGGCGACGTGCAGGGCTTCGCCCGCATCGCCACGTCCGAGGGCAAGGCGATCGGCCAGGAGGGGCCGCCGAAGTTCGGCGGCGTGTACATCGACTCCGAGTTCTCACCGTGGAGGCTGGCCGAGGGAGCCGCGCCCACCAACGGTTCGCAGGTGGTCATCGACCGGCGGTCGGCCAAGGAAGGCAAGATCAAGGTCGGCGACACCGTCAAGATCACCTCGACACCGGGCGCTCGCGACTTCACGGTGGTTGGCATCGCAACGTTCGCCGGCTCCGACACCTCCGGTGGCGCCACGTGGGCATTGTTCGATCAGGCAACCGCCAGCGAGTTCGTGCTCGGCACCCCGGGTTTCATCGACTCCGTGGCCGTCGTCGGTGACGGATCGGTCACCCAAACCGAATTGGCCGACACCATCGAGCAGGCGTTCACCGGACGCGACATCGAAGCGCTCACCGGCGAGGAGATCATCGCCGAGAACCAAAGCGCCGTGCAGGAAGGGCTGAGCTTCTTCACGACCTTCCTCACGATCTTCGCGGTCATCTCGCTGTTCGTCGGCAGCTTCATCATCTACAACGTGTTCAGCATCAGCGCTGCCCAGCGCCAACGCGAGAACGCCCTCTTGCGCGCCGTCGGTGCCAGCCGCTCGCAGGTGACCCGGGTGCTGTTCGTCGAGGCACTCGTCGTCGGCATCATTGGTGGCGTCCTCGGATTCGTCGGAGGTGTGGCGCTGGCGACCGCCATCATCAAGTTGCTCACCGCCACGGGCTTCGGGCCGTCCGACACGAAACTCGAGGTCAACCCCTCGGCGTTCGTGATCACGTTGATCGTCGGTGTCGTCGTCACGATGGTGTGCGCCATCGTCCCCGCCATTCGGTCCGGACGTGTGCCGCCGCTGGCGGCCATGCGTGACGTGGCTGTCGATCGATCCGCGCTCAGCCGCACGCGGCTGGTGGCCGGCGTGATCTTCGTGCTCGTCGCAATCGGTGGCACCGTGCTCGGGCTCACCGGCGACGCCGTGTGGCTGGGGCTCGGCACCGTCGGCTTGTTCGTCTCGCTGGTGGTGCTCGGACCGCTCGTGGCCGCCCCGGTTGCCCGGGCGCTCGGCACACCGCTGCGCGCCATTCGCGGTGTGACCGGCGATATCGCTGCTCGCAACGCGGCCAACAGTCCGAAGCGCACCGCTCTCACCGCAGCAGCCCTGGCGATCGGTCTGGCGTTGCTGATCGGTGTGTCCACGCTCGGCTCGTCGGTGAAGAGCAGCATTCGAGACTCCATCGGCAAGCAGTTCACCGGCGACTTCGCCGTCAGCACCAGCGACAACGACGGCTTTGGCGGATTGCCGACCTCGTTGGCCGACACGCTGAACACGCTGCCCGAGGTGGAATCCGCTACCGGCATTG
>JBMOFX010000421.1:0-1649 GCA_049318665.1 Ilumatobacteraceae bacterium
TCGCTCAAACGATCGCACCGAGCACGGCCGTAGCGGGCGCATCGTTCACTGGTGGCGGCATGGTCAACATTCCGGGTCTCGCTACTGGTGGGCCTGCGTCGGCTGGCCGGCCGTACCTGGTGGGTGAGCGTGGGCCGGAGTTGTTCGTTCCGGGCAGCAACGGCAACGTCGTCCCCAATAACGCGATGGGCGGCAACTCGTACACGATCAACGTGAACGCAGGCGTGGGCGATCCGCGGGCGATCGGTCAGCAGATCGTCGAATATGTGAAGAAGTTTGAGCAGGCTAACGGGCCGGTCTTCCGGGCAGCATGACGATCCGAGCCCAGATCGCCTTCGACCTCAGCCTCACAACAGGCGTCAACTTCTTCACACTCGACGACGTCGACAAGGGCGTCCTCGACAACACCGAGTACGTCCTCGGTGGCGACACGCTGATTGATGTCACGGAGTACCTGCGGAGCGTGCAGGTTGATCGTGGCAGGTCGCGGACACTGGAGAAGTTCACGGCCGGGCAAGCCAACATCGAACTCGACAACCGCACCCGGATCTTCGACCCAACCTACGGGCCGGGTCCGTACTTCGGGCAGATCCTCCCCAGGAAGCAACTCGTCATCGACGAGGACGGTGAGGAGATATTCAGCGGGTTCGTTGAAGACTGGAACTATGCCTACCCGGCGGGCGGGTTCGACGCAGTCGCCGCGGTGTCAGCCTCGGATGGTTTCACTATCTTGGCTCAGCAGACGATGACGGCGGGGACGCAGGTCGCGCAACTGTCTGGGCCTCGCGTCACGGCGGTCCTCGACCAGGCGGGCTGGTCGAGCGTAAAGCGGGACATCGGACCCGGTCAGTCGACCCTCGATGCGGACGTGGTGTCGGCAACCACCAACGTCCTGTCGTATCTCCAGCTCGTGGAGACGAGCGAGTTCGGGGCACTGTTCATCGGCCGGCAAGGGGCACTCACGTTCCGCGACCGGGCCGAGCTGCAAGCGTTCACGACGGGCGTCACGTTCGGGCCGACCGGCATCCCCTACCGCGACATCTCGGTCGTATGGGGCACGGAGGAAATGAAGAACACCGTCTCGGTGACGTTCACCGCTGGCGGCACCGTCGCAGGGACCGCACTCAGCGAAGACACAGCATCCCAAGCCGCCTACGGCGTCATCGACCAGACGATCGCCACGATCCTGTCCAGTTCGGTGGAGGCGTCCGCACTTTCGTCATGGCTCGTCGGCCTGTACTCCCAGCCCCAATACCGGGTCGACACGCTCACCGTCAGCCTTGACGGGATTACGGCGGGGCAGAAGGCGAGCGTCCTCGACCTAGAACTCGGGGACGTTGTCACGGTCGGGTTCACCCCGTCGTCGATCGGCTCCGCCATCAGTCAGATCGTGTCGATTGACAAGATCAGTCACCAGGCGCGGCCGGATCGGCATGACGTCACGTTCACCCTGTCGCAGACTCTTGCAGCATTCATCCTCGACGATGCTGTGTTCGGGGTCCTCGATGACGATATTCTAGGATTCTAGGGAAGGAGAGGCATGGTTGCTTTCACGGCAGGAGCAGTCCTCACGGCTGCGAACCTGAACACAGCGTTCAACGCGCTGACGTTCCGGGCGGTCACCGGAACGTCCGACACGTTGGTTCTCG
>JBMOFX010000422.1:0-1649 GCA_049318665.1 Ilumatobacteraceae bacterium
GCGCCTCGGTGTGCTCGATGATGAGCGAGCCGCCGCTGGGCAGCCACACCTTGCGGTCGAGGGCCTTGTGGATCTGTTCGTGGACGTGGTGCCGCTCGTAGAGGGGCAGGCCGTCGACGGCGGCATCGTGGTACTCGATGCGGTCGGCCAGTTCGGGGTTGAACGCCGACACATAGTCCTTCACATCGTCGAACAGGCGCTGGTCGTCGATGATGACACCGCGGTATTCGGCGTTGAACTCCTCGCGGATCACCCGTACCGCGAGCTCGGGCTCGCGGTACAACAGCGTGGGGCTGTTGGCCCGCTTCGCCTTGGCCTCGATGGCGTTCCACTGGTCGAGCAGACGAGTCATGTCGGCGCGCAACTCGTGCTCGGTGGCATGCTCGGCAGCGGTCCGAACAATGAGGCCGTGCTCGGCCGGCTTCACCCGGTCGAGGATGTTGCGGAGACGCTTCCGCACGTCGTCCGGCAAGCGCTTGGAGATGCCGTACGTCCGCGAGTTGGGGATCAGCACCACGAACCGGCCGGGCAACGACACCTCCTGCGTGAGGCGTGCGCCCTTGGCGCCGATCGGGCTCTTGGTGACCTGACAGATGATGAGCTGCCTGGCCTTCAGCATCTGCTCGATGCGGAGGTTGCTGCTCTTCTCTTCGATGTCTTCGGCGTCGTACTGGACGTCGCCTCGATACAGCACGGCGTTCTTCGGTGTGGCGATGTCGACGAACGCAGCCTCCATGCCCGGCAGCACGTTCTGCACCTTGCCGAGATAGATGTTGCCGTGGATCTGGCTGATGTCGTCGGCCGGGCGGCTGACGTAGTGCTCGATGAGGTTGCGCCCCTCGAGCACCGCCACCTGGGTGAGCGTCGGGCGAACCTGCACGCACATGAGGTAGCGACCAACCGGTCGACCGTTGCGTTCGCGACCGCGACGCCGCTCGAGCACGTCGGGATCGAACGCTTCCGGTGCCGCAGTCGACGCACGCACCTCTCGGCTCGCCGTCCCACCCGCACCCGTGCCCGTCGAGCGACCACGGCCACCGCGCCGGCGCTTCTTGGACCCCGCGCTGTCGACGGCGGGCGTGCCGTTCGAATTGGGTGAGGTACGCGCGGCGCGAGGCTGCACGGCGGCTGCAGGCGGCGGCGCGGCAGGTCGGGTGTCGCCGATCTGGGGCTTGCGCACGAGCGCCTGCTCGGCGGCCTCGACCGACGGGCGTCCCTCGGAGATTCGCTCGGGCAACTCGGGCTGGTCGGCCGCGACGACGGTCGCAACGATGGCCGTGCTGCCTCCCCCGACGTCATCGACCACATCGTCGTCATCGGCGATGTCGTCGCCCGCATCGTCGCCATCGTCCGCGGTGGCGGTGCCCGTGCCGGCAGGCTTGCGACGACCCTTGCCGCCACGCGACCCGCGGCGCCGCTTCTTCGGAGCGGGACGGTCACCGGTCTCGCCGGTCTCACCGGTGCCGCTCGCTGCGTCGGTGGCACTGGGGCCGATGTCGGCCTCGATGGCGTCGCGGGCCGTGGGCGGCTCGCCCGATGCGGGCAATGTCGTCTCGTCCATTGGACTGCGTCCCTTCTGGGGGTGCGCCCCTTGCGGGTCGCACGGCGGGCGGACCGTTCGGCGCATCGGCCCCCTTGGGGTTGCCAAT
>JBMOFX010000423.1:0-1632 GCA_049318665.1 Ilumatobacteraceae bacterium
CCGGCGCCGAGCAGCCCTCGATGTAGTGCACCTGCGAGCCCTCGTCGGCGATGATCAGCGTGCGCTCGAACTGGCCAGCGTTCTCAGAGTTGATGCGGAAGTACGCCTGCAGCGGCATCTCGCAGTTGACGCCCGGCGGCACGTAGATGAACGAGCCACCGCTCCACACCGCAGTGTTGAGCGCCGCGAACTTGTTGTCGCCGGACGGGATGACCGTGCCGAAGTACTTGCGCACCAGGTCGGGGTACTCGCGCAACGCGGTGTCCATGTCGCAGAACAGGATCCCCTGTGCCTCGAGATCCTCACGGTTGCGGTGGAAGACGACTTCGCTGTTGTGAACGACGAAGCCCTCGGCCACGAAGTTGTGGTGGCCCTCGACCTCGATGTCGTAGGTCGTCTCCACACCGACGGCTTCGATCGACTCGATCTTCACGAAGCCGAGCATGTCACTCGTGTGCTTCTTGAACGAGGTGCCCTTCGCAGTGCGATTCGTGTGCGCGTACACCCGCTCGCCGAGGCGTTCGGCTTTCTTCGGAGAACGCAGCGGAAGTCGGTCGAATCGGCCCGAGAGGTGCAGCCGAAACCCGACCAGCATCCGCTCGGCGTCATGCGGGTGCTTGCTCTCGAACCGACGGACGTGGCTGACACCGATGCCGCACAGCTGGGCAAGTTCACGGATGTCGTCGAGGAGCGCCTCGTTGGCACTCGTGATCACCGGGTTCTTCGCCGAGCGGTGCGCCCGGACAGTGCCATCGGCATCGACGAAACCCGCGAGGAAAGCCAGCCGCTGATCGACCGGCAGCGAGTACACCCAGTCGGGCACCCGCTTCGTCAGCGAGCGTCCACCCAGGCCGTTGAGGTCGAGGAACTCGGCGAGGGGCGCCGTGCCGATCGCGGTGAGTCGCTGGCGGTCCGAGGCGAGACGGAACTGCAGGTCGAACTCCGCCGCGCCGACACGGATGATCTCGTCGACGAGACCCTGGTCTGCTGCATCGACCGCGATGCCGACGGTGGTGTACGGGCCCGAGTGCTTCAGGTAGCCGTCACCCAGCCACAGCCCAGCGAACCAGGCGAGGTCGGCATTGGTGAGGCCGAGCGAACGGTGCACGTGGCGAGCACCGAGGAACTGGGTGCGACCGAAGTCGGGGAGGTCGGTGGGAACCGCAACGAGGTCACCCACAGCGAGTTCCTCGGCAGGAACCCAGCGGGTCGCGTAGCGGGCCTTGGCACGGCCTTCCTTGCGCTCGTCTCGGAGCACGAGGAACGGATGGTTGCCGGACGCGCCGATCGTGCGGCTGCCGGCACGGATCTCGAGGATCTCCTTCTCCCCAGACTCGCCACCGCCGACCACCCGCGCCACCTCGATCCGGCGCGTGGCCTCGTCGAGTGCGAACACCTCGTCACCGGCGACGATCTCCTTGATCGGGCGCATGCCCGACGTGGTCCAGACCTTGGTCGAGCCCCGCAGGCACTCGTACTGCGCCGTCACGCCGGCGAGGTACTTGCGCTCGGCCTCGGGGATGCCGAGCTTCTCGTAGGTCGCCTTCATCTGCTCGGGGAGGTCGTCCCACTCGCTCACCTGATCGGTGGCGGGCTTGAGGTAGTAGAAGATGTCCTGGAAGTCGATGTCGG
>JBMOFX010000424.1:0-1630 GCA_049318665.1 Ilumatobacteraceae bacterium
GCATCAACCGACCCGATCGGACGGTACGTCTACGCGGGAGCGTCGGTCAGCATCGAGGGTTCGGACCCGTTCGATGCACGCGGTCCGTACGACCCGAACCGGCTGCTGGGAATCGGATGGCCAACATTTAGCCCGCTGTACGAGGCGCGCCGAGAACGCCTCGGGCTCGGCGGCAACCTGTTGGTGGAGCTGGCGCGACAACAGCACCTTTACGTGGTGATGGGCTTCGACCCACAGCTCGTGGTCGACGCGTACCAACGGCGCCTTGGTTGGGACGTCTTGCTGGTGGAGGTTGGCGCGCTGGAGAACGGCGCCCGCGTGTACCGCGTCGACGTCATCGCCCCTGACGATTTCGGACCTCGGTGATGCGCTCACCCACCGCCGAGTAGCGGACGATGCAGTAGAACGCTCGGAGCCCATCGCGCCAGCCGATCTTCTTGCCCTCCGCGTACGTGCGGCCGGAGTACGAGATGCCCACCTCGAACACTCGCCAGCCACCACGCGCAATCTTGGCGGTGACCTCCGGCTCGAATCCGAACCGGTCCTCTTCGATGGTGATGCTCTGGATGACGTTCCGGCGGAACATCTTGTAGCAGGTCTCCATGTCGGTGAGGTTCAGGTCGGTGAACATGTTCGACGCCAGGGTGAGCAGCCGGTTGCCGAGCGAATGCCAGAAGTAGAGCACTCGGTGCGGCCGGCCCGACTGAAACCGTGAGCCGAACACCACGTCGGCCTTGTCGGCGAGCAATGGCTCGAGCAGCAGGTTGAACTCGGTCGGGTCGTACTCGAGGTCGGCGTCTTGCACCACCACGAACTCGGCAGTTGCGCGGGCGAAGCCGGTACGCAACGCAGCACCCTTGCCCTGGTTGTAGGGCTGCAACACGACCTCGACGCGCGGGTCGTCGATGCCGGCAAGGATCTCACGACTCTTGTCGGTGGACCCATCGTCCACCACCACCACTTGGGCGACCCACGGGCTGGCGAGCACGGTCTCGATCACCGTGGCGACGGTGCTCTCCTCGTTGTAGCAAGGGATCACGACGCTGAGGCACGGACGGGGGCTCGATTCCACGCCCGCAGTGTAGGACGCCACGGTGGGCCGACTGGCCCAGGGCGGTCCCAGAGCGGTTCTCGTAGACTCCGGCGCGTGACTCGACTCGCCATCATCGGAACCGGCTACGTAGGTCTCACGACGGGCGCCTGTTTCGCTCATTTGGGTCACGACGTCGTGTGTGCCGACATCGACGAGGAGAAGGTCGCCCGCCTCAACCGTGGTGAGATCCCGATCGTCGAGCACCGCCTCGACGAGTTGGTGCAGCGTGGCCTCAAGCGTGGCAACCTCCGTTTCGTCGTCGGTGCCGCCAACGCCGTGCCCGACTGCGAGATCGCATTCCTCTGCGTGCCCACGCCGCAGGGCGAGGACGGGTCGGCCGACCTCAGCTACGTCGAGCGGGCGGCCGCCGAAATCGCTGCGGTGCTGCCCTACGAGGCGATCGTGGTCAACAAGTCCACCGTGCCGGTCGGGTCCACCAAGGTCGTCGAGCGGGTGCTGCGGCGACCCGACGTCCGTGTCGTCAGCAACCCCGAGTTCCTGCGTGAGGGGTCGGCCGTCGACGACTTCCTGAAGCCC
>JBMOFX010000425.1:0-1617 GCA_049318665.1 Ilumatobacteraceae bacterium
ATCTGCATCATGTACGACCCCCAGATCGAACCGGCGCAGGTGGCGATCCAGTCGATGCAGTCCGGTTCCTGCTCCGCGCCGATGACGATGGTGCCGCCCTGTTGGAGCGGCCCGTCGGTGGCGGGCACGTCGGACGTGACCGTCTCCGAATCACCCTCCGACGAACATGCAGCCAGCGACGACAGTGCGACGAGGCCCAGGACGAGAGCTCGTCCGGCGCGACGACTCGGCCCGATGCAAACGGTCTTCATGGTTCCCCCCAGGAGTCGCGATCCGAGCGCCCTTCGCGCCGAATCGACGCCATCGTAGTCCGGGACGGAGTCTTCGGCAAGGGATATAGACGTGCACATAGTCATTGCGAATGACCATCTCCCCGTCTATACAGGGCTACTCTCCACGGCCGAAGGGAGCCTGATGGAAGCCGAATCCGCGACCGCGCAGCCGACAACACCGGCCAAGGGCTCGCGCCCTCGCAGGGCTCGTGACAGCCTGAACCGCGAGTTGATCCTCGACGCCGCGATCGCGATCGCCGAGCGCGACGGTCTCGACGCATTGACGTTCCCGGCGCTCGGACGCGAGCTCGATGCGCACGCCACCGCGATGTACCGGCACTTTCGCGACAAGGACGAGCTCATCCTCGAGATGATCGACCAGCTCCGAGCGCGCTCGTACGGTGGCACGTTGCACCCGTCGGACGACTGGCGTCAGGACCTCCGCGAGCAGGCTCACAGCATCCGCGACCACTACCTGCGCTACGCGGTGTTCGCCCAACAGATGGCGCCGCGCTCCACCAGCCGCAACGTCGAGATCGCCAACACCGAGTACGCGTTGTCGGCGCTCGGCCGTGCCGGGCTCGACGACACCCAGGCGTTGCTGTTCCTTCGGCTCTTCGGTAACTACGTGCGTGCCATGTCGAGCTTGGCCGCAGCGGTCGGCGCCCTCGATCCGGAGTTGCGCGCCAAGGACCGGGTCGACTGGCAGATGGCGATGGAACGCCTCGACCCGGAGACGCACCCATCGTTGGCGCGGGTGGGCGGTCGGATGCTCGCCTACGACGACCCTCGTGTGTTCGACGTCGGTCTCGAGATGATGATCGCTGAGATCGAGCGCGTCGCGTCCGCAGGCGATGGCGCTGTCAACGACGCAAGGTGATCAGGTCGATCAACCGCGCCACCCAGCGAGCGCGCGGGACGAGCGACGCCACATCGACCCACTCCTGATCGGAGTGGGCGCCGCCACCGTCGGCGCCGAGGCCGTCCAGGGTGGGGACACCGAGCGCAGCGGTGAGGTTGCCGTCGGACGCGCCGCCGACGGCGACGGCGCCGACGTCACCCATGCCGACGTCGCTCGCCGCCCGTCGCGCGAGGTGGACGAGTTCGTCGGCCTGCCCCGGTTGCATCGGCCCGCGATTGATGCCGCCCGCCACCACGACGGTGACACCGTCGACTGCGGGCGTCCGCGAACGAACCGCTGTGTCGACCCGCTCGAGTTCGGCTGATGTCCAGGCGCGCACGTCGACGTACAGCACGGCATGAGCCGGCACGGTGTTGCGCGTCGTGCCCGACGACGCCACGGTGGGCGAGACCGTGGTGCCGGCCGAGGCGTCGGACAGCGCGA
>JBMOFX010000426.1:0-1601 GCA_049318665.1 Ilumatobacteraceae bacterium
GCCGACCGAGTCCCAGCGCGCCGACCGAGTCGCAAGTGCCCACCCGAGTGCGCCGGTGCACCCGTCGCGCGCCGACACCCTCGGTCAGGCGACCGCACGGCAGCGGGCGTGGTAGAGCGCCACCAGTTCCTCGCAGATCCCGTCGAGGTCGACGAGGTCGAACGCGGTGACGCGCTCGATCTGCCATCCGATGCGATGGCATTCGCGATCGCGCTGTCGATCCCGGGTGCCGCCTTCGACCAGGAAGTGGTCGGGATGAATGTCGATCTCGATCCCCCAGCGGATCGACGGCACCGCGAGGTCGAGCCGGATCCGCCGCCCACTCGGCAACTGCAGGTTCGGTACCTGCGCCACGATCGGGATGCCGCGCTCTTGCAGTGCCCGCGCGAGCACCACCTCGGGATGGGACTCGAGCGGAGCACCGGCGAGCCGCCGGCCGAGCGTCGTCATGAAGAGGATCGAGCCGGGTCGACCGGGCCGAGCGAGGCGTCGCCCGATCCGATGCAGCGACGCAACGGCGCAGTGCCGGTCGTGGAGAACTTGCTCGATCACCGACGCGTGGTCGTCGGCGGTGAGGTCGGCGGCAAGGTCGAACGCGAGTCGAGGCGGGCTTGCGATGTTGATGCCGTCGCTTCGATGCACGACGTGCCAGGGCTCGATCACCGTGGTTTGGCGGAGGACGACCCCCTCGATCGGACCGATGTTGCTGCCGTGCGGCACGGAGAAGTGGATCTGGTCGGCGCGGCCCATGCGCCGGAGCCCGAGCAGTCGACCGGCCGTCGGGCCAGTGATGAAGCCTTGAGGATGCGCGAGGCAGAGCGCTGCGCATCGGGCCTCGAGCGAGTCGGGCGTAGACGTGAGGCGGTAGACCGCATGGTGCACGATGTCGAGGACCGCTTCCTCGAGCAGACGGCGGCGACGCGAGCGGCCGACGCCCGCCTCGGTGAGCATGCGCGCGGTGGCGTGGCCGTGATGTTGGCGGAACGTCGCCATCGCGGCGGCGGTGAGATCGGTCATGGGGTGTCCCCTTCGAGCACAGAGTCGGAACGACAGCGGCGAGGGAAGCGAGGCGCACGGTATCGCCGTCCGCACGGGATCGACCCGAGTGTTTCGGCGCGCGGCGGGTGCACCAAGGCACTCGGGTGTGCACGGGGGACTCGGTCGGCGGGCTGGGACTCGGGTGGCGGTCAGGGACTCGGGTGGGTGGGGGTGTGAGGGGGTTGGCTACGGTGCGGGGCTATGCGGACTCGCCTCACGGACATGTTGGACATCGAGCACCCGATCATGCTGGCGGGGATGGGCGGCGTGAGTTATCACGCGCTCGTTGCAGCGGTCAGTGAGGCGGGCGGCATCGGCACGCTGGGTGCGTCGACGATGAGCGTCGACGAGCTACCGGAGGAGATGGCAGCCGTGCGCACGCTCACCAGCAAGCCGTTCGGGGTCGACCTGCTGACGGCGTTCCCGGGCCAGGTGGAGCGCGGCATCCAGAGCGTGATCGAAGGCGGCGCAAGCATCTTCGTCGCCGGCCTTGGTGTGCCCCGCGAGGTGATCGATCTGCTCCACTCGCACAACGTGCTCGTCGGCAGCATGTGCGGCAAGGT
>JBMOFX010000427.1:0-1591 GCA_049318665.1 Ilumatobacteraceae bacterium
ATGGTGTTCCACGAGATCACCAAGAGCGCGATCGAGCACGCTGTCAACAACCCGCGCGGCATCGACTACGGGCTCGTCGACGCGGCCGAAACACGTCGACTCCTCGATCGCCTCTACGGCTACGAGGTGTCGCCGGTGCTGTGGCGTCGAGTCAACCGGGGCCTGTCTGCCGGCAGGGTGCAAAGCCCGTCCGTTCGACTGATCGTCGAGCGTGAGCGCGAGCGCATCGCGTTCCACACGGCCGACTACTGGGACATCGAACTGCTCACCGCTACCTCGCCATCGTTCACTGCGACGTTGGTGGCACTCGACGGGACGCGGGTGGCATCGGGCAAGGACTTCGGGTCGGACGGTCGACCGAAGGCCAACGTCACCGTCGTCGACGAACCGCGGGCTCGCCTGCTCGCGGCCTCGTTGCGCAACGCCGACTTCGCCGTTCGCTCGGTGGAGGAAAAGCCCTACCGCAGTTCGCCGAAGGCACCGTTCATGACCTCGACGCTGCAGCAGGAGGGCGGTCGCAAGCTCCGCCTCAGCGCGGCGCAGGTGATGCGGCTGGCGCAGGGGCTCTACGAGCGTGGCTACATCACCTACATGCGAACCGACAACGTGGTGCTCAGCGACGAGGCGCTCGCTGCGGTGCGTACCGAGGTCGGCCGCACCTATGGCACGCAGTTCCTGTCGAGTGCGCCACGTCAGTACTCGGGCAAGGTGAAGAACGCCCAGGAGGCGCACGAGGCGATCCGTCCCACCACACCGTTGCGTTCGCCCGACTCGTTGGCCGGCGAGCTCAACGGCCAGGAGATGCTGCTGTACCGCATGATCTGGCAGCGCACGCTCGCCTCGCAGATGGCCGACGCGAGCGGCACGACCGTCAGCGTCCGCCTCGGCGCTACCGCCGACGGCACCGATGCGGAGTTCGCTGCAAGCGGCACCACGATCACGTTCGCCGGGTATCGACAGGTGTACGTCGAGTCGGTCGACGACGACGCGACCGACACCGAGCGCGAGGCACTGCTCCCGCCGCTCACCGTCGGGGCGCCTGTAGCCATCGAGTCGCTCACCCCCAACGGCCACACCACCTCACCGCCTGCCCGCTACACCGAGGCGTCGTTGGTGAAGAAGCTCGAAGAGCTCGGCATCGGTCGTCCGTCCACGTGGGCCTCGATCATCCAGACCGTCCAAGACCGTGGCTACGTGTGGAAGAAGGGGCAGGCCCTCGTGCCCACCTGGACCGCGTTCGCCGTGGTCGGGTTGATGGAGAAGCACTTCGACTCGCTCGTCGACTATGCGTTCACCGCCCGCGTCGAGGAAGACCTCGACTCGATCGCGCGCAACGAACGACAGAAGCAGGACTGGCTGCAGGACTTCTACTTCGGCGACGAGGACGAGCATCTCCGCGGGCTCAAGCAGCTCGTGGCCGAGAACCTCGACGAGATCGACGCCGCGGAGATCAACACGTTCCCGATCGGCAACGACCCCGACGGCAACCTCGTCGTGGTGAAGCCGGGCAAGTACGGGCCCTACGTGAAGCGTGGTGACGACACCGCCAGCGTGCCCGACGACCTCACCCCCGACGAGCTCACCGTCGAGA
>JBMOFX010000428.1:0-1575 GCA_049318665.1 Ilumatobacteraceae bacterium
GGATCCAGTCGGCGAACCGTGTCATCGGGATCGTGAGCGCGATGAAGATGAGGGCAGCACCAACATAGGGGGTGTAGTTGAAGGTCGACGATGCGTCGATCTGAGCCCTGCGCAGTATCTCGATCGGACCGAGCACCGCCACGAGAGCCGTGTCCTTCTGCAGCGAGATGAAGTCGTTGAGCAGGGGCGGCACCACATTGCGGACCGCCTGCGGCAACACGACGTGCCGATTCGTCTGGAACAGCGAAAGGCCGAGCGATCGTGCCGCCATTCGCTGGCTCGGGTGCACTGAGTCGATGCCGGCACGAAACACCTCAGCGACGTAGGCCCCGTAGGACAAGACGAGCGCCGCAGTCCCCCAGAAGACTGCATCCTTGGGCATCCCCTGGAGTCGAAGCGCCGGCACCCCGAACCCGAGCAGGAAGATGACGAGGATGGTCGGGACGCCGCGAAAGATGTCGACATAAAGGGTCGCGACCACCCGAATCGGAAGGAAGATCGGCGACCTGAGGGTCCGGGCAAGCGCGACGAGCAGGCCGATGATGAGAATGAGCGGCTCTGCGACGAGGAAGATGCGGACGTTGAGCCAGAAGGCCTCAAGCAGCCCGGGGAAGGTGGAGATGAACTCCTGGCCGTTGAAGAAGGTCTCCTGGACCGCGGGCCAACCCGGCGAGCTCGAGACGACAATGCTCACGACGATGACGAACCCGACGAGGCTCGCCATGCCGACAAGGGCATCGCGCCTCGCGCGTCTGCGCACCCGCGCCTGGCGAGCAGGGTCCTTGTAGACCTCTGCCGCGCTGGGCGCGGGTGCGAGAACGCTCATGATCGTGCAGTGATCTCCGGCGCCGACCTACTTCTTGGTGAAGTAGGGGGCCGCCGTGCCCGCCAGCCACTCGTCCTGGATCGCCTTGAGTTCGCCTGAGGCCTTCAGCTCAGCAAGGACCTTGTTCACGCAGCCGACGAGCGGGTTGCCCTTCTGGAACAGCAGCCCAAACTCCTCGCCGCCTTCCTGCGCCTCGAACTGACCGACGATGAGGCTGTCTTCGATCTCGGCGGCAGTGACGTAGTAGGCCGTCGGCAGGTCGACGACGAGACCGTCGATCTGCTCGTTCTGCATCGCGTTCTTCGCATCATTGGTGTCGTTGAAGACCTGAACCTCTGCATCGGGTTGCACGACCTCGGTGATGAAGTCCAGGCTCGTGGTGCCGACCTGCGCTCCGAGCTTGGCTGCCTTGAGCTCGGCAACGGTGGTCGCCTTGGCAATCGGCGAGCCCTTGAGCGCGACGACGGCCTGGTTCACGGCGTAGTAGCCATCGGAGAAGTCGACGACCTTCGCACGCTTCGGGGTGATCGAGATCTGGTTGATGTCGAAGTCGAACGTCTTGTCGCCCGGTGCATATGAGGTGTTGAACGGCACGACCTGCCACACGACGTCGGTCGGATCGAAACCGAGCCCAGCGGCCACCGCGTAGGTGACGGCAGACTCGAAGCCCTGGCCGTTGCTGGGGTCGTCATCCACGAAGTACGGCGGGTACGCCGGAGTATCGGTGCCGACCGTGAGCTTGCCAGCGT
>JBMOFX010000429.1:0-1571 GCA_049318665.1 Ilumatobacteraceae bacterium
TCATCACGATCGCTCGAGCGTTCCTCGCCGACCCGACGATCCTCATCCTCGACGAAGCCACCAGCTCGGTCGATACCCGCACCGAGGTGCTGATCCAGCGGGCGATGAGCGCGCTGCGCTCGTCGCGCACCAGTTTCGTGATCGCGCACCGCCTCTCCACGATTCGCGACGCCGACACGATCCTCGTGATGGATGCCGGCCGCATCGTCGAGCAAGGCAACCACCAGCAGCTGCTCGCGACCGGCGGGGCGTACTACACGCTCTACCAGTCGCAGTTCGCTGCCGCCGCCGACATCGGCTGAGCGGTCACCGTTCGGGCCGCTGCTCTGCCCGCATCACTCGCCATGCGAGCCAGATGAACAGGAACTGGAACGGCAGCCGCCCGTAGGCCACGGCCTGCTCCCCCGCCGGACGGTCACGCCAATCCCACGCCATGTAGAGGTTCGCCGGGTACACCGCGAGGAACAGCACGATCGCTGCGCGGGCACCCCAGCGCCGCCACCGGGGCACGAGCAGCATCGGCCCCACGATCAACTCGGCCACGCCACTCGCAGAGGTCCAGAACCGGCGCGACGGGGGGAGCCCCGGGGGAACGATGTCGTCGAAGAACTCCGGTTTGACGAAGTGCATCACCCCGGCGGCGGTGATGAAGGTGCCCATCGCAATCGCGATGCCGTTCGTCGTGCTTCTCGAGCTCACCGCCGCACGGTAGTGGGGAGTTGTATCGACGGACGGGAGCGGAGGTGACATGGACGACGAGGCGGTGATGGCGTTCTACGAGCGCACCGTGTCCGACGTTCACCGGTACGCCTCGCGGCTGTGCGGCGGGAATCGCCCTGCCACGGAGGAGCTCGTCCAGAACGCGTACCTCGCGCTGGTGAAGCACGTCAGAGCTCATCCCGACGACGACATCGACCTCAACTGGCTCATCGTCGACTGCCGCAACCGGTTCGTCGATCGACTCCCCAGCGATGACGTTCGCGCGCGCCGAGAGGCGAAGGCGGCCGCCCTCCGCCAGGCGCAGGACGCCGGCGAGCACGAGCAGGTCGTGATGTTGCGCACGCTCTCGGGCCTGTCGCCCGACGAACGGTTCGCGATCGTGTTGCGGTACGTCGACGACCTCACCGTTGCCCAAGTGGCGAAGGCGCTCGGCCGAAGCGTGCGGGCGACCGAGGCGGTGCTCACCAGGGCGCGTGCTGCGCTGCACAAGGCCACCGCCGAGGTGGTGCTCGATGGCTGACCGGCTCCGTTCGACGGTTCGCGACGCCGCGCTCGACGAGACGGATTCCTTTCGCGACGAGACGAGAGAGATGATGCTTCGGGCGCTCGATGGTCTCCCGCCGCTCCCGCGCCCGGTCCCGATCGTCATCGCGCCGCCACGCGAACGTCGTCCTGTGTCGGTGCGAACCGTGATGATCGGATTCGCGGCGGCCTTCGTGCTGCTCGGAGTACTCACGTGGAGCGCGACCCGACCCGAGCCGTCGCCGACGGCAGCAAGCGACGTCAGCACAACGAGCGCCGCCCCGACCACGACCATCGATCCGGGGACTGCGCTGCTCGCGGAATTGCAG
>JBMOFX010000430.1:0-1556 GCA_049318665.1 Ilumatobacteraceae bacterium
TCACGTTCGTAGGCGCGGACGTCGGCGATGTCGGCGACGGTGAGCTTGCGGGAGGTGGAGATGCTCATGGGGGGGTTGAGCCTTTCTCAGCGCTGGGGTTCGGGGGCGATGCCGTAGGCGCGGGCGATGAGCTGCAGCGGGTGGAGCGGCATCTCACCGGTCTGCTCGGCGATGGCCATGTTGGCGAGGTTGCAGTCGCCGGCGACCACGTCACCTGCGGCCTTGCGGATCTCGTCGCCGAGCTTCTGTGCGATCGGGATGGAGATGTCGACGTTCTCGGCGCGCAGGCCCCACATGCCATCGATACCGCTGCACTGCTGCACCAACTTCACCTTCGCGCCGGTGAGCTTGATGAGGTCGCGACTCTTCAGTCCGATGTTCTGGGCCTTGAGGTGGCACGGCGTGTGGTAGGTGACGTTGGCAGGCACGTCGCCGTGGAAGTCGGTGTCGAGTGACGACCCTTCCGCCTTGTGGATCTTCATGAGGTATTCGGCGGCGTCGTACGTGTGCTCGGCGACGAGCTTCGCGTCGGCATTGCCGACGTAGTCGACGTAGTCCTTCTTCAGCACATACCCGCAGGTCGGCTGCGGCACGACGATGTCGAGTCCCTTGCGGACCGACTTCGCGAGGGCTGCGACGTTCTTCTCGGCGATCTTGTTGAACTGGTCGAGGTCGCCGCTGTGCAGGAACGGAGCTCCGCAGCAGCCGGCACCTTCGGCGAGCGAGCATTCGATCCCGTTGCGTTCGTAGACCTTCACGAGGTCGTGGCCGATGTCGGGCTTCTGGTATTCGACGAGACAGGTGGGGAACACAGCGACGCGTCCCTGCCGCTTGCTGATTCGCAGCTTCGGTCGACGGTTGAACCACGTGGAGAATCGCTGGCGGGCGTAGGGCGGCAGCAGTCGCACGCTCGACACGCCGGTGACCTTCTCGACTGCCTTGCGCACGAGTGAGCCCGACGGGGCCGCAACCACCTTGTTCGCGAGCGGAGCGGTGGCAGTGGCGATCGTGCCCATCAGATCGGTGCGACCCATCACCTCGGTGGTGAGGCGGTCACGAGCCCCGATCTGCTTCGTCTCGTGCCGCATCGCGTCGGCGCGCAGCATCAAGCGCGGGAAGTCGAGCGCCCACTCGTGCAGTTCGGGGATGTAGGGGCAGTTGATGTAGCAGAGCTTGCACTGGAAGCATTCGTCGATCACCTGGTCCTGTTGCGCGGGCGTCAGCCGTCCGGCGTCCTGGTCGTCGTGCCGGTCGACGAACTCGAACAGCGTCGGGAACGAGGTACAGAACTTGAAGCACAGGCGGCAGCCGTGGCACAGGTCGTACACCCGGGTGAGTTCCTCGCGAACGTCGGCTTCGTCGAGGTACTTCGGGTGCTTTGGGTCGTAGGTGATCGTCATGGCGGGTATCAGTGTCGCGCGTGGACCGGCCCCCGCCCACATGGCGGGGACCGGTCGACGCGAACGGGATCAGTCGAGGGCTTCGAGGCCCTGGGCGAAGCGGCCGGCGTGGCTCTTCTCGGCGCGAGCCAAGGTCTCGAACCAGTCGGCGATCTC
>JBMOFX010000431.1:0-1553 GCA_049318665.1 Ilumatobacteraceae bacterium
AACGACCGCCGCCGCGACAAGGCCGAGCGGATCTGTCGCTACAAGAGCGGCAAGTACACGATCGAGCGGCCGTTGCACCTCGGGGCGGTGCTCGCTGCACCCGAACGTGCGGCCGAGCTGTTGCCGGCGCTCAGCGCCTACGGGTTGCCGCTCGGCGACGCGTTCCAGATGCGCGACGACGTGATGGGTGCCTTCGGTGACGAGAGCCTCACCGGCAAACCGGTCGGCGGCGACCTGCGCGAAGGCAAGCCGACGCCGCTGCTGGCCAGGGCTGTCGATGCTGCGTCGGCGTCGCAGCGGACGGTGCTCGACAGCGTGGGTCGTCCGGGGCTCACTGATGACGAGGTCGCGGCGATCCAACAGGTGATCGTCGACACCGGCGCGCTCGCCGACCTCGAAGCCACGATCACCGCACTCACCGATGAAGCCCTCAACGCGATCGACAAAGCGACGATCACCGATGAGGCGCGTGGCGAGCTCGTTCAGCTCGCGAACTACGTCAGTTGGAGGCACGTATGAGCACCACCAAGCGGCTCGATGTCGTCGTCATCGGTGCTGGGCTGGGCGGCCTTTCGGCAGCAGCTCACCTCACCCAGCAGGGTCACCGGATCACGCTCGTCGAGCGCGATCCGATCCCCGGTGGGCGCGCCGGCATGATCATCGAGGAGGGCTTTCGGCTCGACAACGGGCCGACCGTGCTGACGATGCCCAACCTCTTGGCCGACGCGTTCAATGCTGCGGGTGCTGAGATGGCCGACTTCGTCACCATCGACAAGGTCGATCCGATGTACCGAGCGTGCTACGCCGATGGTTCGACGCTGTTCGTCCGTCATGGCCGCGAGGCGATGACCGAGGAGATCCGTCAGTTCGCGAACGCGAAGGAGGCCGAGGCGTTCGGTCGCTTCTGCGATTGGCTCGAGCAGCTCTACCGAGTCGAGATGGCGCACTTCATCGACGCGAACTTCAACTCGCCGCTCGATCTCGTGAAGCCGTGGCGCGCCGGACTCGAGCTGGTGAAGCTCGGCGGTTTCGGCAAGCTCGGCCGCAAGGTCGCCAGCTTCTTCGACGACGAACGCCTCCAGCGGATCTTCAGCTTCCAGTCGATGTACGCCGGCCTCGCCCCCTACGAGGCGCTGTCGCTGTACGCCGTCATCACCTACATGGATTCGGTCGAGGGCGTGTTCGTGCCCAAGGGCGGTATGCACGCGATGGCGACTGGGCTCGCCGAGGCGGTCGAGAAGGCGGGCGTCACGATCCGCTACGACAGCCCCGTCACCCGCATCTTGCGCGATGGCAGCGGCGCGGTGAGCGGCGTCGAGCTCGGTGGTGGCGAACGGATCGCTGCCGACGTCGTGGTGTGCAACCCCGACCTGCCGGTGGCGTATCGCACGCTGCTCGGCGGTGTTGATGCCCCACGGGTGGCGCGCAAAGGGAAGTACTCGCCGAGCTGCCTGCTCTGGGTGGCCGGTGTCAAGGGGCTGCCCCCTGCCGACGCGGCGCACCACAACATCCACTTCGGCCACGACTGGGACGGCTCGTTCAAGGCGCTCATC
>JBMOFX010000432.1:0-1538 GCA_049318665.1 Ilumatobacteraceae bacterium
TCGGTGATGGGCACCGCCACCTACTTCTCGCCCGAGCAGGCCCAGGGCGCTCAGCCCGATCCGCGCAGCGACCTCTACTCGCTCGGCGTGGTGCTCTACGAGATGGTGGCGGGCCAGCCGCCATTCGTCGGCGAGAACCCGGTGAGCATCGCGTACAAGCAGGTGCACGATGCGCCGAAGCCGCTCAACCAACTCGTGGCCGATGTGCCCCGGCCGTTCGAGGCGATCGTCGCCAAGCTCCTCGCGAAGAAGCCCGAGCTTCGCTACGCCGACGCCGACGCGCTGCGCGACGACCTGCGCCGCTTCCGCGCCGGCGAGCCGGTGCGCGCCCTCGTTGGCGTCGCCCCGCCGGCCGACGACGTCGCCACCACGGCGCTGCCCCGCACCGCAGCCGTGCCTGCCGCCACGGCCGCCTACGGCGCGAACCAGCGGACGACCGCAATGCCCCAGACCGCGCCCCCGCCGGCGCCCGTCCCGGAACCGAATCGCAATGGGCTGTACAGCGTGCTCGGCTTCATCGCCGTGCTCGCGCTCGTGATCGGTGGCGTGTTGCTCTATCGGTCACTCACCAGGAGCGACACGGCGTCGGGCCCGATCCCCGTTCCCTCCGTGATCGGGCTCGACATCACGGCCGCCACTGCGGCACTGCAAGGCGCGGGCCTCACCGTCGAGCCGATCGGCGAGGTCAACCCCACCGACCCCAACGTCCCCGAAAACCAAGTGTGGCGCACCGACCCTCCCGCCGAGACCGCCGTCCTACCCAACTCGATCGTGCGGGTGTCGTTCATCCCGCCAGCCGCACCGGTTGCGATCCCCGATGTCACCGGCAAGACGCTCGATGAGGCGAAGACGTTGCTCACCGCTGCGAAGTTCGCTGTCGGCACCGTCACGTCGGAGACCTCCGATCTTCCGAAGGACACGGTCATCCGCACCGACCCAGCGGCCAACACACCGCTGAAGGTCGGTCAGCCGGTGGCGATCATCCTGTCTGGCGGGCCCGACACCCAGACCGTGCCGAACGTGGTTGGCCAGCCGCAAGACGCAGCGACGTCGTTGCTCCAGGGATCGCCCTTCGGCTTCGTCGTCACGGTTGCGCTCGAAGACAACGAGACGGTTCCGGCAGGTGGCGCGATCCGCACCGAGCCGGCCATCGGCAGTGACCTCGCAGTCGGTTCACCGATCACGCTGTTCATCTCCAACGGCACCCCGCAGGTGGTGGTGCCACCGGTGACCGGCCAGACCGAAGCGACCGCTCGCAACCAGATCACGGCGAAGGGCCTCACCGTCAACGTCACCTACGTGAACGTGCCCTTCGGCGACGCCAACGACGGCCGCGTCATCAACCAGACCCCACTCGGGGGCAGTTCGGTGAAGCCTGGTTCGAGCGTTGCGTTGCAGATCGGCAAGGCGGTCGCACCGCCATCCACCACGACGCCGCCAACCACGTCGACCACCACCACGTCCACCACGTCCACCACCACCACGACGACCACGCTTCCCTGAGCCTCCCTCGGAGGGGCGGTCAGTGAGCGACGGGA
>JBMOFX010000433.1:0-1538 GCA_049318665.1 Ilumatobacteraceae bacterium
CCATGATCTACGCGAAGAACGACACCGACCTCGGCGACGTCGTCCCAACACTGCGCACCGACTGGGAACACGTCGCCGCCCACGCCCTCGGCGCACTCGTCCGCGGTGGGAAGGTCAAGACGTCCGGCGTTGAGGCAGACGTGATCATCGTGATCGACGCCGCCACGGTCATGAACGGTGCGCACGAGCACACCCATTGTGCGACCACCGACAACATCGAGATCCCTGTCGCGTCAGCCCGACGGTTGTTGTGTACCGCGGTGCAGCATTTGGCGATCACCGGCATCAACGGCCAAGTCCTCGACCTCGGCACCTCCACTGCCCGACCGAACCGAGCACAACGACGCGCGCTGCAAGCGATGTACTCGACGTGTGCGTGGGACGGATGCGACACCGCACTGTCCCGATGTGAGATCCACCACGTCCACTTCCGACGATTCGGTGGACCGACCGACCTCGACAACCTGTTACCGCTGTGTGTGAAACATCACCACATGGTCCACGAAGGACGATGGCGAATCGAACTCACCCCCGAACGGACCATCCGCATCTGGCGACCCGACGGGGAGCACTTCCTGGACTCCCCGTTGCAACCCATCGTCACCACCAAACAGGCCGCACATGCCGCGCACGCCGCATAGCGGCGGGCGTCAGCCTGCGCGGAAACGGGTGCACCAGGCGACGACGTCATCGAGTGCGGTGGGGTCGGCGAGCGAGCCGCGGGAGGCGACCAACTCGGCGGGTTGGCCGAGCAGGATCCGCTTGATCGGTACCTCGAGCTTCTTGCCCGACAGCGTGCGCGGGATCGCCCGGACGTGATCGATCACGTCGGGCACATGCCGTGGCGAGAGCTCGCGGCGCAAGGTGGAGGCGATCGCGGCGCGGAGGTCATCGTCGAGCGCACCGTGAGCATCGGCGAGGGCGACGAGGAGGATGAGCGTGCCCGGGCCACCCGCAGCGTCCTCGAGGTGCACGACGACGCTGTCGACGACGGAGGGCAACGACTCCACGACGGCGTAGAAGTCGGAGGTGCCGAGACGCACACCGCCTCGGTTGAGCGTGGCGTCGGATCGGCCGGTGATCTCGCAGGCACCGTCGTCGAAGAAGGTGATCCAGTCGCCGTGGTGCCAGCGGCCGGGGAAGGTCTCGAAGTAGGTGGCGCGGTAGCGAGCGCCGTCGGTGTCGCCCCACAGGCCAACCGGCATCGACGGCATCGGCGAGGCGATCACGAGCTCGCCGGTCACGCCGGGCGGGCAGGCCACACCGTCGGGGTCGACGGCCTGCACATCGCAGCCGAGCAGTCGTGTGGTGATCTCGCCTGCCCGCACCGGCAGCACGGGCACGGCACCCACGAAGGCGGTGCAGACGTCGGTACCGCCGCTGATCGAGTTGGTCTGCACGTGCGCGCCCACGTGATCGCGCACCCAACGGAACCCATCGGCCGGCAGGGGAGCGCCCGTCGAGCCGAGCTGGCGGAGGCGGGAGAGATCGAGCGACGTATGCCCGGGGGAGAGGCCCGCCTTGCGGCACGCCATCAC
>JBMOFX010000434.1:0-1537 GCA_049318665.1 Ilumatobacteraceae bacterium
ACGGCCTCAACCAGGCCGGCTTCTCGATCACCAACCCCAACGCCACGCGCACCTGTGGCTGCGGTTCCAGCTTCAGCTGACCGCCGACCCTGCTGCAGGCCCCCACATGACGAAGCCGCTTGGCCCCTATACGCCCGTCGTTCGCGCCGGTGATTGGATCATCGTCAGCGGTCAACTCGGCGTCCGCGACGGAGCGATTGTCGACGGCGGTGTCGCCGCCCAGACCGCACAGGCCGTCGAGAACCTCAAGGCGCAGCTCGCAAGCGTCGACGCCACGTTGAACGACATCGCCAAGACGTTGTGCTTCCTCACCGACATGGACACGTTCGCCACGTTCAACGAGGCCTACGTCGCGGGCTTCGGCAACGCCCGCCCGGCGCGCAGCACCATCGGTGTGGCTGCGCTCCCGCTCGGCGGTGCGGTCGAGATCGAGGCGTGGGCGTTCAAGCCCCAGTGAGTTAGGCTCGCCGACGTGCCTGGTGCCATCGCCATCGTCATTGCCCTGCTGCTGTTCCCCGTCATTGCGGTGATGGGGTCGGCGGTGCTCGCCGTCCTCCTCGGGTCGGTGCTCAACCAGGACGCCGAGGTGCGCAACGAGGGCAGCGAGCTGCTCGACCTCAACGTCTGACGGCGCCGGCGTGCACCACCACGACGCCTCGATCGAGGCGCTCACCGAAGCGGTGATCCGCTACTCGGCCGAGCGGATGCGGATGGACCCACCTCCGCTCGACACCAGCACCACGGCTGCCGACCTGCTCGATCGCGCTGGCCTCACTGTCACTGCCGACGGCATCGGTGGCCTCGAGGCGCTCCGTGTGTTCGCCGAGGTGCTCGCTCCAGCGTGCATCAGCGCCGACCATCCCCGCTTCCTGTCATTCGTGCCCGCAGCACCGACCGAGGCGTCGATTCTGTTCGACCTTGTCGTGGGTGCGTCGAACATCTACGCCGGATCGTGGCTCGAAGGTGCCGGTGCCGTCTTCGCGGAGAACCAGGCGCTCGCATACCTCGCCGAGCTCGTCGGGATGCCCGCGTCCGCGGGCGGTGTGTTCGTGAGCGGTGGCACGGCAGGCAACCTGTCGGCGCTCATCGCCGCGCGTTGGCGTTGGCGGTACCGAGCCGATGGGGCGAACGATCGTGTGCGCGGGCTCATCCTCGCTTCCGCCGGCGCGCACTCGTCGATCGCGGCAGCTGGGCGCGCCATCGACGCCGACATCGCGATCGTTCCCGCCGACGACGAGGGTCGGATGCGCGCCGACGCGCTGTCGGCCACCGTCGCCGAACTCGATCACGATGATCGTGCCCGACTGTTCGCGATTGTCGCGACGTCCGGCACCACGAACGCTGGCGTCATCGACGATCTGCGCGCCGTGGCCGACATGTGCCGAGCGCTCAACGTGTGGATGCACGTCGACGGTGCCTACGGCGGCGCCGGCCTCGCGGCACCATCGGTGCGCGACCGGTACGCCGGCATCGAGGATTGCGACAGCTTCATCGTCGACCCGCACAAGTGGTTGTTCGCGCCGTTCGACTGCTGCGC
>JBMOFX010000435.1:0-1521 GCA_049318665.1 Ilumatobacteraceae bacterium
GTGAAGTAGGCCGTGTAGGCCGCCACCATCGCAACGAGGCCCCACTGCCACAGGGTGACCTGGCCGATCGACCATCGCAGGTGCGGCTCAATCGCGACAGCGTCCTGCGCTTCCTCGGCGGCTACCTCCTCCGCGACCTGGCCGTCAACCGCGTCCATCAGGTGTTCGTCGTTCAACTCGCCGGTCGCAAGGTCGGCACGATCGCGGACAGCACCCCATTGACGAATCGCCCTGAGTCGTCGGTCGAGAACCGCTTCGCCAGTTCGACGGCCTCGTCGAGGACGACGGCAACCGGGACGTCCGGGCGGGCGAGCAGCTCGAACCCCGCGATGCGCATCACCATCACGTCGATCATCGGCATGCGCGCGATCGTCCAGCCGGTGGCATGCGCTGCAATGAGGTCGTCGAGCTGCGTCCGGTGTTGCTCGACGCCGCGCACGATCTCCGTGGTGAGATCATCGGGCTGCAGCACTTGGTGGTCGAGCACCGTTTGGAGGTCGAGCCCTTTCGATTGTGCTTCGTACAGCAACAGCAGCGCGCGCTCGCGAGCATCGGTACGGCGGTCGCCGTCGAGGCCGTCGGGCCGAGGTCGCCTCGCACGGCCGGTCACCATCAGACGCGGGTGATGTAGTCGCCGGAGCGGGTGTCGACGCGAACCCGATCGCCCACGTTGATGAACAGCGGGACCTGAATCACCTTCCCGGTCTCGAGCGTCGCCGGCTTCCGTGCGCCGCTGACCCGGTCGCCCTGCACGCCCGGGTCGGTGTCGGCGATCGTGAGCTCGACAGCGGCCGGGATCTCGACCGTGACGATCTCACCGTTGTAGAACGCGATCTGGGCGATGGCCTGCTCGACGAGATAGTCGGCGGCATCACCGAGGGCCGTGGGGGCGACGTTCTGCTGGTCGTAACTCTCCGTGTCCATGAACACGTAGTCGTCGCCGTCGCGGTAGAGGAACTGCATGTCCTTCTTGTCGAGCAGGGCCTGCTCGACGCGGACCCCAGCGTTGAACGTTCGCTCGAGGATGTTGCCCGTCTTGAGGTTCCGAAGCTTCGAACGGACGAACGCGCTGCCCTTGCCGGGCTTCACGTGTTGGAACTCGACGACCTGGAACAGCCCGATGTCGAGCTCGAGGGTGATCCCGTTCTTCAGGTCGTTGGTGCTGATGGCAGGCATGGTGAGTCCTTGGCGGTCCTGGTGAGTGTTCGGCAGCCGGTGCTGGTCACCTGGACCAGGTCTTCGATCCGGACGCCGCCGAGGTCCTCACGATAGACGCCCGGCTCGACCGTCACCACGTCACCGTCTTCGAGGAGCGCCGTGCCAGCGCGGTTGACGAACGGGTCCTCGTGGATCAACAGGCCGACGCCATGACCGGTGCCGTGGCCGAACCACGGTCCGAAACCGGCTTCCGTGATGATGTCGCGGCACACTGCGTCGAGTTCGGCAGCAGCGATGCCAGGTCGAACGGCGTCGATCCCGGCGCGCTGTGCGGCGAGCACCGCCTCGTACACCTCATGTTGC
>JBMOFX010000436.1:0-1514 GCA_049318665.1 Ilumatobacteraceae bacterium
CCGAGCCGGTGGGCACGGGCACGCGCAGCGAGGTGCCGTCGAGCTTGCCCTTCATCGACTCGAGCACGAGGCTCGTCGCGCGAGCCGCTCCGGTGCTAGTGGGGACGATGTTGATCGCCGCGCCGCGGGCACGACGGAGGTCCTTGTGCGGTCCGTCGACGAGTTGTTGGTCGCCGGTGTAGGCGTGCACCGTCTGCATCAGGCCCTGCTCGACACCGAACGCGTCGTCGAGCACCTTCACCACCGGCACGAAACAGTTGGTGGTGCAGCTCGCGTTGGAGATGACCTTGTGCACGTCGAAGTCGAACGTCTTGTGGTTGATGCCGTAGACGAACGTTGCATCGGCGTGGTCGCACGGTGCCGACACGATCACCAACGGTGCGCCACCCTCGAGGTGCGCGGCCGCAGTGTCGCGCTTGGTGAAGAAGCCCGTGGATTCGATGACGACGTCGACGCCGAGCTCACCCCACGGCAGGTTCTTCGGATCGCACTCGGACAGCACGAGCAGCTCGTCACCGTCGACCGTGATGCCGTTTGCAGAGACGGCGACGTCGTAGGGAAGGCGGCCGAGCACCGAGTCGTACTTGAGGAGGTGCGCCATCGTCTCGAGCGAGCCGAGATCGTTCACCGCAACGATGTCGATGTCGGCGCCGCGCTGCTTGGCAGCTCGGAAGAAGTTGCGGCCGATGCGGCCGAAGCCGTTGATTCCTACGCGAACGGTCATGTCGCCGGGTCCTTTCGACAGGTACGGGTGATACCTGTCGAGGGTACCCGATCAGTGTTGGACGTCGCGATGAGTGACCCGCGGCCGACGACCCTGTCGGCGCAGCCACTCGGCGATCACCTCGGTGAGCGCAACCGAACGATGGCGTCCGCCCGTGCACCCGATCGCCAGTGACAGGTAGCTCTTGCCCTCCGCCTCGTACGCGGGGATCAGCAGCTCCAACAGATGCTCGAAACGGAGCAGAAAGTCAGCCGTCGCGGGCTGCGCCAGGACGTAGTCGCGAACCGGATCGTCGAGGCCGGTGAGCGGCCGCAGCGCTTCGACCCAGTGCGGGTTGGGTAGGAAGCGAACGTCCATCACGAGATCGACGTCGAGCGGCAGGCCGTGCTTGTAGCCGAACGACGTCACTGCGATCTGCATCGTTGCGTGGTCGGTGTCGTCCGCGAAGTGGTCGTGGATGAACGCCTTGAGCTGATGGACGTTGAGCTCGGTGGTGTCGACGATGAGATCGGCTTCGGCCTTCACCAGTTCGAGGAGTTCGCGCTCGCGCTCGATCGTCTCCGCCATCCCCGACTGGCCGTCGTCGAGCGGGTGCTTTCGTCGGCTGCTGCCGTAGCGCTTCACCAGCTCGGGTGTCGCTGCGTCGAGGAACAGCACGCGCAGGTGATGCTCCTGTCGGATCCGGTGGATCGCGTGCACGACCTCCTCCGGATGCGCGGTAGGTCCGACCACGAGGCCGAGGCGACCCGACGCATTCGGACCGGCGCCGAGCTCGACAATCTTGTCGAGC
>JBMOFX010000437.1:0-1503 GCA_049318665.1 Ilumatobacteraceae bacterium
CGACGGTCATCACGTCGACCGGCACCTCGTTCGCCATCAAGGTCAACGACGGATACCGGGCGACCTCCGAGCCGTGGCTGTTCATTGTCGGCGACGACGTGCGCTTTCACCCCGGCTGGTTGTCGAACGCTCTCGGCCACGCCGACGGCTTCGACGTCGTCGGCACCAACGACCTCCTCACCGGTCGGGTCGTCACCGGCCAGCACGCCACACACTTCTTCGTGCGTCGCACCTACGTCGACATGGTCGGCGCATCATGGGACGGCCCCGGAGTGGTCTGCCATGAGGGCTATCACCACTGGTACGTCGATGACGAACTCATCGCCGCCGCCCGCCAGCGTGGCGTGTGGCGTTCGGCGTTGTGCTCAATCGTCGAGCACGTGCACCCGCTCAACGGCACCGCACCGACCGACGAGGTCTACGAACTCGGCCAGAGTCACGCCACCGAAGATCAGACGCTCTTTGCTCAGAGAGCGAGGGCGCATGGACTGGCAGCTTGACATCGAGGCGACGGTCGAGGCGACGAAGCGCCAGCACGCCGAAGGCTGTGTGAAGATCGCCGAGGATCTGGACCGGTATCGGGCCGTGATCGCCAAGGTGCGCCCGACGCTGATCGTGGAATGCGGCACCTTCTCCGGCGGGTCGGCGCTGTGGTTCGCCGACGTCGCCGACTGCCCTGTGGTGACCTTCGATGTGAAGGACAGCACGTCGCCCGAGATTCGGGAGAAGTGGGCAGGCCGAGTCACCTACGTGCTCGCCAGTTCGACGAGCAGCGAGGCGCGCCGCCTGGTGCGCATGGTGGTCGGGCCGACGGACCGAATGATGCTGGTGCTCGATTCCGACCATGCGGCACCGCACGTGATGGCCGAGCTCGACGCTCACGCCGACCTGGCGACGTACATCGTCGTCGAGGATGGCGTCGTTCGTTGGATGGACGAAGCAGAGCAGCGCCTGTATGTCGGCAACCCGCTTGACGCGATCGAGGCATGGTTTCCCGATCACCCCGAGTGGGCCGAGGATCACGACGTCGCACAGATGTCGTCAGTGAGCATGCACCCTCGCGGGTGGTGGATGAGGGGCACTCAATGAACTGGACACCTGACCCGTTCCCGCACGCCGTCGGCACGTTGTTCGACGCTGACCTGCTGCGTCGGGTGGTGGCCGAGTTCCCGACCGCCGACGCTCCCGGTTGGAAGCGGTATAACTCCGACGCCGAGCTGAAGCTGGAAGGCCCGCCTGCCATGTGGGGCGAGGCGACGCAGCACTATTTCGCCGAGCTGGGCGCGATGGGCGACTTCCTGTCGGACCTGACCGGCATCGCCGATCTGTCGATGGAGGTGGTCGGCGGTGGCTATCACCTCATCCCGCCCGGTGGCTACCTCGACGTGCACACCGACTTCAATCGGTCCCCGCAGTCGGGTCTGTTCCGCAGGCTGAACGTGCTGACCTACCTGAACGACGGGTGGGGTGACGACGACGGCGGGTACCTCGAACTGTGGGACG
>JBMOFX010000438.1:0-1501 GCA_049318665.1 Ilumatobacteraceae bacterium
CACAGCTTCGACATGAAGAAGGACATGGGTGGTCTGCGCAAACGGATGCCGATCACGTTCTGGGCGTGGATCCTGTCGACCGCCGCGCTGTGCGGGGTGCCGATGTTCAGTGGCTTCTTCTCCAAGGATGAGATCATCGACAACGCCCACAACAACGGCTACACGCTGTTCTGGGCGATCGGCCTGATCGGTGCCTTCATGACGACGGCCTACATGACGCGTGCGACGTATCTCACCTTCTTCGGTCAGCCCCGCGGTGCGGCCGCCGGTCACCACGACGACGCCCACGATGCCCACGCAGCGCACGACGCTCATGACGTGCACGACGTGCACGACGCCCACGATTCGCACGATGCTCACGCCTCCCACGGGAAGCCGGCGTTCGGGTTCGCCGGCGAATCCCCGTGGCTCCTCGCGTTCCCGCTCGTGGTGCTCGGCTTCCTCGCCGTGGTCAGCGGCTACATCAACGCCCCTGCGTTCCACATCGAGAAGTTCACCGAGTGGGTCGAGCCGCGGGCGAGCGAGTTCTTCCCGGCGCTCGACCACGCCACGTTCAAGTGGGTGAACGCGATGCCATCGATCGCGCTCGTCGCGCTCGGGTTCATCGTCAGCCTCTTCATCTCGCGTGGCATCTACGGCGAAGGTCGGTTCGCGCTGAAGGGTCTCACCGAGCGGTCGAAGCCCGCACGCGCCGGGTACCTGTTCCTGGTGAACAAGTACTACCTCGACGCGCTCTACGAGAAGGTCATCGTCCGTGCGGTCGCCTATCCCATCTCGGCGGCCGCGTACTGGATCAACCAGCACATCCTCGACGGTGTGGTCAACGCCGTCGGCAAGGGTGGCCGGGGGACCGGTGAGTGGATCTATCGCAACATCGACCAGCGCGTGGTCGATGGCACGGTCAACGGCAGCGGCGCCGTTGCCCGTGGTACGGGCGGAGCGTTGCGCTCCTCGCAGTCCGGCAAGGTCAGTCAGTACGGAGCGTTGCTGTTCGGTGCCGCAGCAGTCGCCGCGCTCGTACTCGTCATCGTCAACACGTAAGGGAACGGCGAATCATGGAAGTCATCCGCGATCAGAACTGGCTGCTCAGCCTCGGCGTGTTCCTGCCGTTGGCCGGTGTGCTGGTGATGCTGTTCATCCCCAAGCGCGACGAGCTCCTGCAGAAGCAGGTCGCCCTCGTCACGGCGGTTGCCACGCTCGGGGTGGGCATCTACACCCTCACCCAGTTCAACTACGACCAGTCGCAGAAGCTGCAGTTCTTCGTCGATGCCAAGTGGATCCCGGTCATCAAGAGCGGCTACACGATCGGGCTCGACGGCATCAGCCTCCCGCTGTACATCCTCTCGATGATCATCACCGTGCTGGTGATGATCTACTCGTGGGACCACATTCCGTCGCCGGGCAACGCCAAGGCGTTCCTCATCTTGATGCTGGTGCTCCAGACCGGCATGGCGGGCACGTTCATCGCACAAGACCTCATCCTCTTCTTCGTGTTCTTCGA